>CAUABN010000127.1:0-4892 GCA_958427275.1 uncultured Anaerotruncus sp. | reverse complement strand
AGCCTTTTTATCACCTTTTCGTCGCACGCGGCTTCGATGTCGCGGCAGAAAAGGATGTACCCGAGCCAGCAAAGCGGATCGAACCAGTGAACGGTCAGCACAAAATAGGCAAGCGGCTTCCATACGTGGTCGAGCCGCGAAAGGTGCGCGCGTTCATGCGACAGAACAAGCTCGCGTTCCTCCGCGCCGATATCGGAAGGCAGGTATATGCGCGGCTTGAAGATACCGAGTATAAACGGGGAGGATATCCCGTCGCAAAGCTGCACGCGGGTGTCATGCTCATCGCCCGGAATGCTCATTGCCACGCGGCGAGATACGCGAAGATAGCTCATAAGCGCGTATGTCAGCATGGCGGCGATCCCGATGAGCCAGACCGCTGCCGCTATCGGAATAATTATCTGAAGCGGGTTGACAGAGCCGGCGGCATCCGGCGTGAGCGATGAGATAGCGGGATTTACAACGCGGTCCACCGCCGCTATCCCGCTGTTTATCTGCGGCGCGGGCGAGACGGCTATGTCCGCTTTTATCGGCTCGGCGCTCGGAATGAGACTGAGAATGCACTCAAGGCTTATGGGTATCATCAGCCGCATGCCCGCCACCGCCCACAAAAGGCAGGACATAACGCGCGGCGCACGGCGCAGGAGCAGCCGCAGCACGATCACGGCAACTATCACGAGCGAGGAGATAAGGCTCATGTTCAGTACTCCGATAAAAATATCGGAGACGATACTCATCAATCGGTCCATGTCATTCCTCCCTTGCTTTGTCTATCATGCGCTGTATCTCGTCTATCTCGTCCTTCGTCAGCCGTTTTCCGGCTGAGAATGCGGCAAGAAACGAGGGCAGCGAGCCTTCAAAAACATCGTCCACAAAGCGTGCGCTCTGCATGGCATGCAGCCGGTCGCGCGTGATGAGCACCGTCACCGTGCCGTTCTCCATGCGGAATATCCCGTTGTCGCAGAATTTACGCAGCGCGGAATATACCGTAGGGCGCTTCCAGTTCAGCTCCGCGGCGCAGCGCTTTACAAGCTCGCCTGTGGATATCGGAGCGTTGCTCCATACTATGTCTGCAAAGCGCGCATCGACCGCGCCGAGCTTAAGCTCGTTCATTATGCTTCACCTCACTGTTTTTTGTGCGTCGGTAGCCTACCGACAATATTAGTTTATAGCCTACCGACACATTTGTCAAGCCCTTTTCGGCAAAAGGTTTCGAATTTACAGCGCGTTCATAAAAACGGGCTCCTGAAAGCTCATAAAGTGCTTTTCGTCGCCCCGTGGGGTGTGTTAATTTAACATTGTCGCCCGCGGAGGGTTTGACCAAAAGCTCCGCAAGCGTTATTCCGTCAAAAAAATCAAGCGTCATATCATAATATTTCTTCCACATCGGCAGTGTGCGGCAGAACGGCGCGCGCGAGCACGGCGCTGCGTTGCAGCTCAGGCATGCGACCGGCGCAAGATCGTCCTCGGTCGCGCGCAGTATTGCTCCCACCGTGCAGTTCTCCGGCTCGCAGCAAAGGCGGTATCCGCCTCCCTTGCCGTGAGTGCCCTCAACAAAGCCGTGCTTTGTGAGGTCGGGCATGATCTTTTCAAGATATTTCGGAGATATCTCCTGCCGCGCCGCCACATCGCGCATCGGTATGTACCCTCCGCGGTGCTCGGCAAGATCGAGCATTACACGTATCGCGTATCTTCCGCGTGTTGATATCAAGATCGCTCACCTGCTTTCGTTTTATTAAGGATAACGCCGCCGCCAAGCACGTTGTCCCCGTCGTAAAATACCGCCGCCTGCCCCGGAGTTATCGCCCTCTGCGGCTCGTCAAATGTGACCGTCACCCTGCCGTCGGGACCCGGCGTGACCGTTGCGGGCTGCTCCGGCTGACGGTAGCGTATCTTCACATTGCAGTGCAGGGTAGAAGACGGCGCCCCGCCGGAAATCCAGTTCACGTCTCCCACCAAAGCCTCGGAGCCGTAAAGCTCCGCGCATTCGCCGAGTACTATCGTGTTGTCGGCACTGCGTACGGCGATGACGTATCTTTTTCCCGGCAGCGGAATCCCCAGTCCCTTGTGCTGACCGACGGTGTAGCGTATTATCCCGCTGTGCCTGCCAAGGACCCTTCCGCTGCTGTCAACAAAATCACCCGGCTCCGCGGCTTTTCCGGTGTAAAGCTCGATCACACGTGCGTAATCGCCGTCCGGAACAAAGCAGATATCCTGACTGTCCGGCTTGTCCGCATTGAAAAAGCCGTGCTCGGCTGCAATGCGGCGCGCCTCGGTTTTTGTCATGCCGCCGAGAGGGAACAGCGTGTGAGCCAGCTCATCCTGCGTCATAGAATAAAGAACATAGCTCTGATCCTTTGAGGGATCAACAGCCTTTTTGAGAAGATACCTGCCGCCGCTGTACTCTATGCGTGCATAATGCCCGGTCGCAATGTGATCGCAGCCCAGTATTTTTGCGAGCTCATATAGCTTTCCGAACTTCATATACCTGTTGCAGTCGATGCAGGGGTTTGGCGTCATGCCTTCAAGGTAGCTGTCAACGAATTTATCTATGACCTTTTTCCTGAAATCATCGGAGAAATTAAAAACATAGTACGGCCTTCCGAGCCGGTACGCAACGCTGCGAGCATCCTCTACATCGTCAAGCGAGCAGCAGGTGTGCGAGCGTGATATCCCTGCGTCCTCGTTGCTGTAATGCTTCATCGTACAGCCGATGCATTCATTCCCGGCGTCTTTGAGAAGCCCGGCGGCGACGCTGGAATCAACGCCGCCGCTCATTGCGACAAGTATCTTCATCGCGGCTTTCTCTCAGTCCGCAAACAGTGGAGTGGAGAGGTAACGGTCGCCTGTGTCGGGGAAGAGGACGACAATGTTCTTTCCGGCGTTTTCGGGACGCTTTGCAAGCTCGATAGCCGCCCACAGCGCCGCGCCGGAGGAAATGCCCACAAGCACGCCCTCGTTTTTGCCTACCAGCTTGCCACCGACAAATGCGTCCTCGTTTGCAACGGGAATGATCTCATCGTAGACCTTTGTGTCAAGCACGTCGGGAACGAAGCCCGCGCCGATGCCCTGTATCTTGTGCGGTCCGGCTACGCCGGTCGAAAGCACTGCGGAGGTCGCAGGCTCCACTGCCACGACCTTGACGTCCGGCTTTTTGGATTTAAGGTATTTGCCGATGCCCGTGATAGTTCCGCCCGTGCCTATGCCGGCAACAAAAATATCAACGGCACCGTCGGTGTCCTCGTAAATTTCGGGTCCGGTGTGTTCAAAATGCGCACGGGGATTGGCAGGGTTTACAAACTGACCGGGAATAAAGCTGTCGGGGATATCCTTTGCAAGCTCCTCGGCTTTGGCAATGGCGCCCTTCATGCCCTTGGCGCCCTCGGTCAGCACAAGCTCCGCGCCGTAAGCCTTCATTATCTGGCGGCGTTCTACCGACATGGTTTCGGGCATTACTATGATTATGCGGTAGCCGCGTGCGGCGGCTACGGATGCAAGTCCTATGCCGGTGTTGCCGGAGGTGGGTTCGATTATCACTGAGTCTTCATGCAGAAGCCCGCGTGACTCGGCGTCGTCTATCATCGCCTTTGCGATTCTGTCCTTGACCGAGCCGGCGGGATTGAAATATTCGAGCTTGGCAAGTATTTTGGCGTTGAGTCCGAATTTCTTTTCGATGTGAGTGAGTTCAAGCAGCGGTGTGTGACCTATAAGCTGGTCTGCCGAAGTATAAATGCGTGACATTGATCTTTCCTCCGTTATGTCATGTCCAATACCACCAACAGAGTGGTTTGGTGTGTTAATTGAACATATTATATCACTCCAATGCGGGTTTGTCAATAGGTACTGCAAATTTTTTTGCTTTTTTATTCCGGCATTGTTGCTTATTGCGGGATGCTTCGCAGCTCCCGCCGGTGACATATATAATTTACAATGTGTATCTTGAAGCGGCATGGCAGATAGAAAAAAACATGAAAACAAAAATCAGTATGTTCTATGCGGAACAAGGTACGCAAAAATGATAAGAATACCGTATAAGCTCGTAAACGGGATAATGCTCATTCCCGTAGGGTTTTACCTCTTTGCCCCTGGCGGGATATGCCGTGTGCGGCACTGTCCCCACCATGATCATATACACCTTGAAGTTGACTCAAAGTCAAGAGTTTTTTAAAAAAAAGTCTGAATTTTTTGCAACGAAGAAGACCTTTCACGAGCGCACAAATTTTTTATGCAAAATGTACTTTTTGCAACACTCATCTGAATCACACACTGGCAAAACAGAAGCAATTGCTTCCGAATCTTGCGGTTGATTTATTATGTATCCGGTTGCCCGGAAGAAGTCATCGTACTCACCACTTGCCGCAGGCAAGCGGGGGTATCGCCTACGGCGAACGGCGCTCTTGCAGAGGGTAGCGTATGAGAAATGCAATTGAGCAAACAGACGGCTGAAGACACCGTAAAATCAACACTTTTTAAGGCGATTTTGAGCAGGGTAATACCCTAACCCTAAACCGACCCGAAAACGACTTCTATTTGCTCAATTTTTTCCTGTCAAAAAATTTCCTGTCACAATAACCATTTTTAATCCACGAGCATTTACTAATCGACAAAAATGTGGTATAATAAAAATATATCATTCTGCGAAAGAAATGTTAGTATGACAGTGCGTTTTGAACGAGAAAGATGTACCAAAAAAGAACCATTAGTTGTAATACAATTATGAATAAGAAAATTATTGATGTATCAGAGGATAACTCCGAAACCTGATGTTTTTAGCGATATGTGATTAAAAAAAGGCAGGAATGAGCATATGAAAATAATATTTCTGATATAGACGGTGTTTTAAACTGCCGTAATTAAAAAGCGTCATGTCATGGGATAATGGGCATTGACGATGA
>CAUABN010000126.1:0-4926 GCA_958427275.1 uncultured Anaerotruncus sp. | reverse complement strand
CGCAAAGAGATACAATGTCGTCAATGGAAAGCTCTGCGGCAGTGTGAGGATCCATCATCGCCGCCTGGTATATGGTCTCGCGCTTTTTGGTGACAGCCGCCTCGATGGTAAGGAGCTGAACGTTGATGTTGGTACGGTTCATAGCAGCCAGCTGTTCGGGAAGACGTCCGATATGCGTGGGCTGTATGCCGAGTCTGCCGACAAGGCAGGGGACCTCAACGCACGCCTCGGCGGGCAGGTTGTCGATAAGACCGGTATTTATCACGTTGCCGCCGATGCGGTAGGGCGTATCGGTGACAACCGATTCCATTATGCGGGAAGCATATTCGTTCGAGCGCTTGTGCGTGAAATCAGCCTCAAGTGTCTCACGCGCCTTTGCCCACTGCTCCTCGTGCTTTTCACAGCGGCGGGGATATTCGTCAAGAGGGATGCGGTATCTCTCGATAAGCTCCGGATACTTGCTCTTGATAAAGAAAGGATTGTACTCCGCGTTATGTTCGCTGGACTCGGTAACATAATAACCGAGACGGCGTATGTACTCAAAGCGGACAAGATCATTGAAGTCGTCGGGCGGATTGTCAAGTATCTCAAGGGCGCGGCGGCGGATCTCGGGATAGAGGTCAACGCCGTTGGCATCCTTTATCTCAAGGAGCCATGCCATATGGTTGATACCTGCTATCTTTTCGGTCAGAGGTCTGGCAACGTCATCTGCCATACCGACCTTTTTGAGAAGGGACTTGGTGCAGACCTGAACGCTGTGGCACAGCCCCACCGTGCGCACGCCGGTGTAGCGCTCCATGTATCCCGCAAGCATCGCCATAGGGTTGGTATAGTTGAGGAAGAGCGCGTTCGGGCAGACCGCAAGGATGTCCTCGGCAAAATCCTCAAGCACCGGGATGGTGCGGAGGGCACGGAAGATACCGCCGATACCGAGCGTATCTGCGATCGTCTGACGGAGTCCGTACTTTTTCGGCACCTCAAAATCGGTCACCGTGCAGGGCTTGTAAAGACCGACCTGTATGGCGTTCACAACGAAATCCGCTCCGCGGAGCGCATCGCGTCTGTTTTCAACGCCGCAGTATTTCACGATCTTTGCGCGGTCCTCGTTGATGTTGTGATTGAGAGCATGAATGATACGGTAGCTTTCTTCAAGACGTACCGGATCGATATCATACATCGCGATCTCAAAATCATGCAGGGCATCGCACATCATCATGTCGCCGATAACGTTCCGTGCAAAAACGGAACTGCCGGCTCCCATAAATGTCATTTTTCCCATGATTGTGATCTTTGCCGATCGGGGCGTTCCCGACCGACACCTTTCTTTCTTGTTGTAAGCCGAAAGGCATTACTTATAGTAAGTGTACAACAAAAAGACTATTCCGTCAATAGAAATCGTAAATAATTTTCCAAAATTGAAATAAGCGACTCCTTTATATCTATTGAAAGATGACCCGCAATATGATATAATGTTATGGAACTTTGCGCCAAACAAAATAACATTGAGCGGAGGAGCGCGTATATGAACAAAAAGGTCATCGTCACCGGAGGCACACGCGGGATCGGCGCCGCGTGCGTACGCCGCTTTTACCGTGCGGGATATGACACGGCAGCCATATACCGTCAGAACGATGCCGCCGCCGAAGCGCTTTTCCGCGAGCTATACCGGGGAGAAGGCTCTCCGACGCTCGCGCTGATAAAAGCGGACGTTTCCCTGCCCGACGAGGCTGCACGTGCGTTTTCGGAAGCGGAGGATGCACTCGGTCACACGGATATCCTCGTGAACTGCGCGGGGATAGCGGACATAAAGCTCTTCTGCGACATTACGGACAGCGACTGGAGACGGATGACCGACACAAATCTTTCGTCTGCGTTTTATCTTTCGCGTGCCGCCGCTCCCGGCATGATACGGCGCGGGTACGGGCGCATAATAAGCATCGGCTCGGTATGGGGCAGGCTCGGGGCATCCTGCGAGGTACATTACTCGGCGGCAAAGGCGGGACTGCGCGGACTTACGTCGGCGCTCGCCAAGGAGCTGGGTCCCTCCGGTATAACCGTAAACTGCGTTGAGCCGGGCGTCATAGACACCGAGATGAACTCGCACCTTTCGCCGTCGGATATTTCGGCGCTTTGCGACGAAACGCCGCTCTGCCGCCTCGGAACGCCGGATGAGGTAGCCGCGGCAGTTTTCTTCCTCGCCTCCGACGAGGCGGCGTTTATAACCGGGATCTCCCTGCCGGTAGACGGCGGCTTCCCCGCATAAGGCGGTGACGGTGTGTTCGGATACATCCGCCCGCTTGAGCGGGAGTTGAAAATACGCGAGGCTGAATATTACCGCGCGCTCTATTGCGGCGTGTGCGTTGCCGAGGGGCGCATGTGCGGTCAGACGGCAAGACTCACGCTGTCATATGACGCCGTATTCATAGCGCTTTTGCGCGCGGCGGTCACAGGCAGGCAGCCGGAAACGGAAAAATTGCGCTGCCCGCGGCACCCGTTTTGCCGCCGCACCGTGACCGCCGCCGATGAAGCAAGCGACGCTGCCGCAGCGTCATGCGTTCTCCTGGCATACGGAAAGCTGTGCGACGATGCGGCGGACGAGCGCGGTCTGCGGCGCTTTGGCGCGGGAGCGGCAAGGCTGTTCCTCGGCGGCGCCGAAAAGCGCGCACGCGCCGCCTCACCGGACTGCGCAGACGGAGTGACCGCGGCGCTTGCCGCGCTGGCGGAATTCGAAGCCGGCGACTCATCAAGCATAGATACCCCTGCCGCCATATGCGGCAGAATGACAGGGGATGCCGCAGCCGCAGGGCTTTCAGGCGATGAAAAAAGGATAGTGCACGCCGCCGCATCAGCCGTGGGGCGCTGGCTTTACTGTGTTGACGCCGCCGACGATCTTGCCGAGGACGTGAAAAAAGGAAGGTTCAACCCGATATTCAGGCTCTACGGCAAAGACAGACTGACGCCGGACGAAGCGCTCACCTTCTCATGCACTGTGTCCGCGCATATCGATGCGGCGCTTGCGGCGCTCGACCTTGTGCCGCGCGCGGCGCACGAAAGCGCACCCGAGGCATGGGCGATATGCGAAAATATTCTTGCGCTCGGTATGCCTGCCGCCGCCGCGCAGGCAATAGATAAAATAACAGACGGCAGCGCCGCGCATGCGGCAGGAAAGGAATCTTGAAATATGTCCGATCCCTATCAGGTGCTCGGCGTTGACAGAAACGCCGATGACGACGAGATCAAAAAAGCATACCACGACCTCGCCCGCAAATATCATCCCGACAAATACCGCGACTCCGACCTTGCGGATCTCGCCGAGGAAAAAATGAAGGAAATAAACGACGCCTACGACCGCATACGCAAGGAGCGGGCGTCCGGCGGCTCCGCGTACGGCGGACAGCAGCAAAGCTACGGCGGAACGCAAAACTCCGGCAGCTACGGGAATTATTACGGAGGCAACTCGCGCGGCTACACCGGCACGGGCGCCGAGCAGTTTGCGGCTATACGTTCATATATCAACCAGAACAGACTGGCAGAAGCGCGCGCCGTGCTGAACGGAATGGATGCGAGCCTGCGCGGAGCCGAGTGGTACTTCCTTATGGGCTGTGTGCTCATACGGTGCGGCAACTACACCGATGCCGGACGTTGCTTTGACTATGCCTGCGAGCGCGAACCGGACAACGAGGAGTACAGAAACGCGCGTGAGGAGCTGCGCGAGCGAAGCTCGGCTTACCGTTCCACCGAATTCACACCGGGATGCGGAAGCATATGCACCGCCCTTCTCTGCGCCGACTGCTGCCGCAGCTGTTTTTGCCGCAGCAGCGGATGCTGATCACCGAACGATGAACGATGAGCGGCAGTAAGAAAAAAGACAGTCGGGCGAGCCTCGCCCGGCGCACTGCGGCAGGCGGTGCCGTCGCCGCGCTCGGGCTTACCGTGATGTATCTCGGCGCGGTGCTTGACATACTGGATATTTCGGCAGCCGCATTTGCCTCGATACTTCTCATAGCTGTCATATCCGAATACGGCAGGCGCGACGCACTGTGCGTATTTGCAGTCACATCGGTGCTTTCATGGCTGTTGCTCCCCAACCGCATGCCCGCACTGATGTATACGGTCTTTCTCGGCTACTATCCCATAATAAAACCGACCTTCGACCGCATGAAGCGCGTCATAGGCTGGGTGGTCAAGCTGGCGGTGCTTAATGCCGCCGTGACCGCCGCATATTTTGCCGCGCACCTTCTCCTCACGCCGGAGGCAGACGACACGGCTCTCATGTGGCTGTGGTATCCGCTCGTGAATATTGCTTTTGTGCTGTACGACATAGCGCTCGGGCAAATGACGAGGCTCTGGCAGATAAGGCTGCGCCGATACTTCGGCAAAAGGAAGTAAGATTGCGAAAAGAACCGCGAAAAACATAAAAAACGATTGAAAAATATAATGATTTATGATACAATAGGTATCATAAGCACCCAACGCGTTCCGGAAGCGCTCCGGAAAAACAACCGTGGGACCGCATATGCGGTAATGGAGAAAGGATCATGAAAAAAAACCGGAACTCGACCATTTGGAAAAAAAGCGTTCTCTTATCGCTCGTTGTGACGCTGATAGCGGCAACGCTCTGCATTTACGGAATATCGGCTACCGATATAACGCCCGAGGATCCATTCCCGGTCACCGAAACGCTGACCGGCATTGAGATCGCTTCCATGCCCACCAAAACGGTATACGATATCGGAGAGGCATTCAGCGTTGACGGTCTTACACTCAGACTCAAATACAACAGCGGTCGCACCGAGACCGTTGCCGCCGACGCCACCATGTGCACCGGCTTTGACTCCTCCACGGCAGGCGAAAAAACCATAGCGGTATCGCACCGCGGATTCGGCGTTTCCTTTAAGGTGGATGTGCGCCGCATTGTTTCGGTAA
>CAUABN010000125.1:0-4930 GCA_958427275.1 uncultured Anaerotruncus sp. | reverse complement strand
CGGTCTTTATCATTTTTGATCAACCTTTCCCGCCGCACGGCGGCGATACATATCATTCTATCTTTATATTATAATGCAAAAGGTTTTCGAAAGCAAGTTTTTTTTGGAATTTCATTTGTTTTTTTGCCCCGTGCGACGAAAAAAACGCCGCAGCGGCATAAATTGCGGCGCGGCGGCATAAATATCCGTAAAAGAAACACCCGACGGAGGAAAAATGAAGACGATATCAGCCGTAAGGCTCGTATGCGCCGCGGCACTGCTCGCGGCTTTGTGTATGCTTGTGCTTGCCGGATGCGCCCGGCGCGCCGATGTGTGCGATGTGCTCGCCGCCGCGCTCGGCTCCGCCCCGGATTGCCCGGAGGGAACCGTTTATTCCACATCGATGGAGAGCGACAGCCCCTCTGCGCTTGACAGCAGACTTGCCGCCGTGCTGTGGGGGAACGGCTCGCCGCCCCCGGCCTTTGCGCTGGTCAATTCAGCCGCAGTCTTTTTGCCGACAGGGCAGGTCCCCTTTGAAGCGGCGGTGCTTGAATGCACTTCGACCGACTCGGCTGCCGATGTGGCGCTGATGTGCTGTGAACGCGGCGAGGCTCTCGGACGTGTCGCAGGCGACAGCGGCGCCGAGGTATCTGTCGCAATATACGGCAGATACGTCGTTGCGTTGCTTTGCCGCTCGCCGGAGGCGGTGCAAAAGGCAGCGGGCGCGGCTGTCAGAAAAGGCTGACTATCCAGTATATCACACCGCACACGGCGCCCGCCAGAGTGCCGTAAAGCAGAACAGGTCCCGCCACGGTGAATATTTTTGCACCGAGACCGAGCACAAAGCCCTCGTCGCGGCTGTCTATGGCTGCGGAAACTACGGAATTCGCAAATCCCGTTATAGGCACGAGCGTACCGGCACCCGCGACCTTTGCTATATTGTCAAAAACGCCCGCAGCCGTGAGCACGGCAGCAACAAAGATCAGCGTAACGGATGTAAGCAGTCCGGCGTCGTCACGTGCCATTCCGAAGCTGACATAAAGCCGCGTGAGCGCCTCGGCGACGGCGCATATAAGTCCGCCGAACAGAAAAGCCATCAGCGAATTGCGCACCACGCGGCTTTTCGGCGCATGAGCGTCCGCGTACTGTTTGTATTTTTCACTTCCGATATTCACTGTGATCTCCTTTTATTTTGATATTTACATTCCCGCCGCGAGGGTGTATAATATTATCGTATCAATGCGAAAGGCAGGATTATGTAAATGTCGGACTGGGAAAACTTCAAAACCGGCGCGGAACGCTTTTTTGACCGGGCAACACGTGAGGCGCTCAAGCTCGGCGATACAGCCGCACTGAAGCTGAAAATAAAAAATCTTGAGATCAGGCTCGACGAGGAATATTCAAAGCTCGGCAGGCTCTGCTACAAAAAGCTCCGTCTTGACGCCGACAATACGGCGGAGATAGATGCGGCGCTCGACGATGCGGAAAAGACCTCGGCGATCCTCGATACGCTTCGCGCAGAGCTTGAAAAGCTCCGCGCAAAAGACGAAAGCAAATGATCGCTCCGGCAGACCGTACCGCGGCAAAATGCCGCGGTACAGGTCGTGCTATCCGCCTTGCGGATCAGAGAAACGCCTTCAGCTTCTCGGCGGACGATTCCTCAAATCTCACCGTTTCACGTGCAAGCGCCACCGCCTCGTCGTCGGGCTTTTCAAGGCGTTCCTCGGCGCTGATGGCGCGGCGCAGGTCTGTCACGCCCATACCGGCGCCCTGTATCATCATCTCGGCGATGTGAGACGCGGACGAATCGGCCATGGTGTTTACCGCCATGCTCATCTTGACGGCTGCCTTTGCAAGCGCGCCCTCCTCCTTCGGCTCCTCGCCGCGGTCGCGCGACAGCTTTGCGGCACGCGAGGCAAGCTCCTCATATCTGTCAAGCTCGGAGGTCATCTCGACTCTCAGCTTTTCGTTTTCAACGTGACCGATAAGATCGGTTATCGAATCGGCTCCCATCTTTGTATTCTTGTAGATCTCGGCGGCAAGCGACTTGCCGTTTTCTTTTTTATCGGACATTTTTTCACTCCTCCTTAGGGATCGGCGGGATAGGCTCCGCCCATGCTATGATTATTTCCCGCACGCGGAAAAATATGCGCACACAGCCCGCACCGAATTTACCGTTTGTTTTCAAATCCAGCCCTAAAACCTACATAAAAAGTAGTATAGTATTTTAGTATAAATTTCAAAGAGGTGACTTATATGCTTGTTTCAACAAAGGGCAGATACGCACTGCGCGTGATGCTTGAGCTTGCCGAGCGTCCTGTGGGCGAATATGCAGCCCTCGCAACGATAGCAGAGGATCAGGGGATATCGGAAAAATATCTTGAGAGCATAATCTCGGTGCTTTCAAGATCCGGGCTTGTTGACGCGCTGCGCGGCAAGGGCGGAGGCTACCGTCTCAACCGTCCCGCAACCGCATATTCGGTGGGCGAGATACTGCGGCTGACCGAGGGAACGCTCGCTCCGGTGTCCTGTCTTGAATGCTCACCCAACAGGTGTGACCGCGCCGGCGCCTGCCGCACCCTGCCGATGTGGGAAAAGCTTGACGGGCTTATAAACGGATATCTTGACAGCGTAACGCTTGCCGACCTGCTTGAAGAGCCGGAAAAATAAAATTCGCCGTATACATACGAAAAAAATCCCGAAGAAACGCAAAAACCTATTGACAAGGTAGGCAAAACATGTTATAATGCATTAAACCCACAAAAAAGATAGGTAATTAAAAACACAGGAGTCACGGAAAATGCAGATATATGCCGACAATGCGGCGACCACAAAAATGAGCCGCGCATCGATAGACGCGATGCTCCCCTACATGGAAACGTATTACGGAAACCCCTCAAGCCTTCACAGCGTCGGGCAGTGTGCCGCTGAGGCTCTTGCCGATGCGCGTGCGCGCATAGCGGCGCGCCTCGGATGTCAGCCCCGCGAGATTACATTTACCTCCGGCGGCAGCGAGGCGGACAATCAGGCTCTCATCTCGGCTGCAAGGCTCGGAGAGAAAAAAGGCAAAAAGCATATAATTTCGACCGCGTTTGAGCACCATGCTGTGCTTCACACGCTTGAAAAGCTGAAAAAGGAGGGCTTCGACGTTGAGCTGCTTCCCGTCGGAAGCACCGGCACCGTTACTGCGGCACAGGTCGCGGCGGCGATACGTCCCGACACCTGCCTTGTCAGCGTTATGTATGCAAACAACGAGATTGGCTCGGTAATGCCGATAGACGAGATCGGCGCCGTATGCCGCGCTGCGGGTGTGCTGTTCCACACAGACGCAGTACAGGCTGCGGGACATCTGCCAATAAATGTAAAGAAACAAAACATTGACATGCTCTCGCTTTCGGGACACAAGTTCCACGGTCCCAAGGGCATAGGCGCGCTTTACGCGCGGCAGGGCATCCTCCTCACACCGGTCATTGAAGGCGGCGCTCAGGAGCGCGGCAAACGCGCGGGTACCGAAAACATCCCCGCCATCGTTGGCATGGCTGCCGCATTCGACGAGGCATGCGAACATATGGCGGAAAACACCGCGTATATCAGCGCGCTGCGCGACAGACTGATAGCGGGACTCTCTCCCATTCCCCACTCTGCCCTTAACGGCGATCCGGTAAACCGTCTGCCCGGAAATGTTCACTTCTGCTTTGAAGGCATAGAGGGCGAAAGCCTGCTTTTGCTGCTTGACGCGCGCGGAATATGCGCCTCGTCCGGCTCGGCATGCACCTCCGGCTCGCTCGATCCCAGTCACGTTCTGCTTGCGATAGGCAGACCGCATGAAATAGCGCACGGCTCGCTTCGCCTCACGCTCTGCGAGACCAATACCGCAGAAGAGGTGGAGTATATGCTTCACGCCATTCCCGAGGTAGTGAGCTATCTGCGCGGAATGTCGCCGCTGTGGAGAGAAAAATGCGAGGGCGAAAAGCCCTTCCTGCTTTGATGAAGCTAAAGAAAGGAATATAAAACAATGGCACTTTACAGTGAAAAGGTAATGGATCACTTCATGCACCCGCGCAATGTCGGTGTGATAGAAAACGCGGACGGCGTCGGCGAGGTTGGCAACGCAAAATGCGGCGACATAATGAAGATATACCTCAAAATAGATAACGACATCATAACGGACGTAAAATTCGAGACCTTCGGATGCGGCTCGGCGATAGCCTCCAGCTCTATGGCGACCGAGCTGATAAAGGGAAAGCCGCTCTCCGAGGCGCTCACCCTGACAAATAAGGCTGTGACCGAGGCGCTTGACGGTCTGCCCGCGCACAAGATACACTGCTCGGTGCTTGCCGAGGAAGCCATCAAGGCGGCGGTAAAGGACTACTACTGCAAAAAGGGGATAAAATACGATGAAAGTCAGTTCCCCGACTGCGAGCACTGCTCACACTGCTCGGTCTGAACTCATTTGTATACCGGCTGCATCCGATCCCGGTACACGGAATCCGATGCAGCCGGTATTTTTTCGGACCGCAGCTGCGAAAATATTAGTATGCGCGCGGGACAAATCACAGAAATTTTTCATTTACCTATTGCAAAAGCGCGGCATTTTATGGTATACTATAATGAACGATAATGACTTATCAATAAAATTCGGAGTATTGATCTAAAATGATAGTTGCACTTGAAGAAGCAAAATATAAGCTCGTATCCATGCGTCCGGTGCTGAAAGAGCTTGGCTCGGCGCTTCGCGTGGATGAGCTGCGCACAAAGGCGGACGAGCTTGAAAAGGAGACACTTGAGCCGGACTTCTGGAGCAATCAGGAGCGCTCCTCAAAGATCCTTCAGACAATAAAGCAGTCAAAGGACACCGTAGCGGAATACGAAGCGCTGTGCGCGCGCCTTGAAGATGCGATCACCCTTGCCGAAATGGCGATAGAGGAGAACGACGAAAGCTCGGTCCCCG
>CAUABN010000124.1:0-4935 GCA_958427275.1 uncultured Anaerotruncus sp. | reverse complement strand
AGTCCCGCCGACCTCAACATCCGCATGGCTCCCATCGGCAGCGGAAATATGAACTACGAGGCTATCCTCCCCGCCGCCGAAGCATCCGGCGCAAAGTACGCCTTTGTAGAACAGGATCACTGCTACGATGATGATCCGTTTGAGTGCATGAAACGCAGCTACGACTACCTTTCATCTCTCGGCTACAACTGATAAGGAGATACCGGAATGGATAAAAAACTCAGACTCGGCATTATCGGCGCCGGCAATATGGGTTCAAAGCATCTTTCCAATATTCTTGCCGGAAAGTGCCCGGAGATCGAAGTCACCGCCGTTGCCGACCGTGACCCCGCCAAGTTCGATCGCGTTCACGCGCTACTCAGAGCGGCACGCGAAGATGGCGCCGCAGTACCCGACATAGCCTGCTATTCGGAGGGCAGCGAGCTTATCGCAGAGCACAGATGCGACGCGGTGCTCGTGGCTGTTCCGCATTATCAGCACCCCGGACTCACCATCGAAGCAATGCGCGCGGGGCTTCATGTCATGTGCGAAAAGCCCGCCGGCGTTTATACGCTCGACGTGCGCCGCATGATCGCGGAAGCCGACCGTCACCCCGAGCTTGTGTTCGGAATGATGTTCAACCAGCGCACGAACCATGTTTACCGCAAAATGCATGAGATCGTTGCCTCCGGCGCGCTCGGCGAAATACGCCGCACGAGCTGGATCATCACAAGCTGGTACCGCCCGCAGTTTTACTATGACTCCGGCGACTGGCGCGCCACATGGAGCGGCGAGGGCGGCGGCGTCCTGCTGAATCAGTGCCCGCATCAGCTTGACCTCTGGCAGTGGATATGCGGCATGCCCGCAAAGCTTGAAGCGAAAATGTACTTCGGCAAATGGCATGACATAGAAGTCGAGGACGACGTTAGCGTATTCTGCGAATACAAAAACGGCGCGACGGGAACCTTCATCACCTCCACCGGCGACGTTCCCGGCACCAACCGCTTTGAGATAGTATGCGACGGCGGCACGCTGCTGACAGACTCCAAAAAGCTGTGGGTAACAAAGCTTGAGGTGCCGGAATCCGTCTTTACCAAGGAAAACCGCACCGCCGCCTTCGGCGCGCCCAAGTCGGAAAAATACGAAGCCGAGACAGACGGCAAAAATCCTCAGCACGTCGGTGTGCTTAATGCGTTTGCCGGAGCCGTGCTTCACGGCACGCCGCTCGTTGCCGACGGACGCGAAGGCATAAACGGACTTATGATATCGAATGCCATGCATCTTTCCGCATGGCTCGGCAAAGAGGTTTCCCTTCCTATCGACGAGGCGCTTTTCCGCGACAAGCTCATTGAGCATGTTGCCGCATCAAAAAGAAAATCCTCAGTCGCCCCCTCTGTCGTATCCGACACCGAGGGAACATACTGACAGTTCAGCATAACGCTCTGCATATAAAACCTAAAACAACAAAGGAGAAAATCACCCATGAAAAAGATTTTTCTGTCACGCATAACAGCGGTATCACTTTGCTTTTTTATGCTTGTCACATCACTCATCGCCTGCGCAAAGCCGGATAGCGGGAACACCGGAGATACCACCACCGCCGCGACCGACAGCACTGCGCAGACACCCGAAACTTCGTCCAACACCGATGAAAACGGATTCCTTCTCGACGATCTGTCACCGGATCTCAACTTCGGCAATTCGACGGTGAGATTCCTCGTGTGGAGCGACGTTGAAAACAACGAGTTCGAGATTGCCGAACAGAGCGACAACGCCGTTGACAATGCCATTTACCTCCGCAACAAAACAGTTGAACGCCGCCTTGGTGTGACGTTTGAATTTGAAGCGATCCCCGGCAACTACGGCAACCAGAGGAACTTTATTTCCACCGCGCAGACCCGCATTTCCGCAGGCTCCTCCTCCGCGCCGCACATAATGGCGGCATACTCGCTCACCTCCGCCGGTCTTGTGGCAAACGGACTCACCTACAAGCTCAACGAGCTTGAAAACCTTGACTTTTCAAAACCGTGGTGGCCCGACCGTCTGCTTACCGAGTCTATGATAAACGGCAACTATTATCTCTGCTCGGGCGACATCTCGACCAACATGCTGCACAAAATGCACGCCATATTCTTCAACAAAGATATGACCGCCAACAACGGTCACACCGCCGACTCGCTTTACGACAAGGCACTTGCCGGCGAATGGACGCTTGACGACCTCTTCAGCATGACCGCCGACGTCTACGAGGACAGAAACAACTCCGGTACAAAGGACCGCGGCGACCTCTTCGGTCTTTACATCTGCGACAACTATTTCGACGTTTTCTACTATGCGAGCGACCTTATCATCGTTGACCGCGATGCCGACGGCAAGCCCAAGATCTCCGATGACTTTACAAGCGAGAAGGCTGTAAACCTCGCCGATAAGGTAGGCAGCTTCTTTGCCAACCGCAACGGCGCGTTCTTCATCACCGACTTTACCGAAAGCGCATATATGTCCGACGGCAACGCAATGATGATAATCTCCCGCTGCGACGTCGCGCTCAAAAAGCTCAGATTCTCCGACAATCTCGACTACGGTGTGCTTCCTGTTCCGAAATACGACAAGGACCAGAAGGACTATGTATCCTGCCTCGCCTTCCCCTGCTCGCTTTATGTAGCCTCCAAGTCCATCGGCGACGATGCGTCAATGGTAGGCGCAGTGCTTGAAGCAATGGGCTCCGAGGGCTACCGCAAGATCACACCCGTTCTCTTTGAAGCAACCATGAAGACCCGTTATGCCAGCGACGGTAAGATCGCCAATGTATACGACATCATCCGTTCGTCCGTGACCTTCGACCTCGGCAGAATATTCTACTCCTCTCTCGGAGAAGTAAACAACATATTCCGCAAGGCATGCTCCGGCAACACAGGCTCGTACATGGCAAACGCCTCCTCAAACCGCAAATCGCTGCAGACGATGCTTAACAAGCTTATAGCCGATATAGGAAATTAAATCCGAAGGGCATGATTTCGGGCGGTGTCTGAAAGATCGGACAGATCTTCCGGACACCGCCCGGATATTTCCCCGCGGTATTTCGCGATTTATCAGTTCAGGATCATTTCCGCTTTTTCACAAGACAGACGGCGCCCGCGAGCACCGCAAGAAGTATGCCGGCGGCGACGGATGAGCCGCAACCGCGCTTTTCACCGGCGGTAGTCTCAGGAGCCTCGGTCGCGGCAGCGCTTGCTGCGGGAGCCTCGGTAGTTACTGGAGGTTCTGTCGTCGGCTCGGTAACAGGCTCGCTTTCCTCAGACGTTACGGGAGTGACCGGCACCGGCGCGGCGGCAACAAACTCAGCCATATACTTGCCCATAAGCTCGTGTCCCTCTCCGTTCGGGTGGATGTCAAACGAAGAAATATTCGTATATCCCTCGGCATTCACGTTTATGACTGACGGGATATCCGCGACCTCATAGCCGTAGCCTGAAGCGGCAACGGCACTGCGCAGCGCCGCGTTGAGTGAATCTATCACCGTCCCGGCAAAAGTTCCGAACGCCCCCGCCTCGGCAACGCCCGCCATGGGATTGTACTGGGCAAGGAAGATAACGCGCGCGTCCGGATTGTATTCGTGCAGTGTAGTTATTATCTTACCGAGATTGACCGAGTACTCTGCCACGGCAGTGAGTATGGGAAGCGTGGTCTCCGGTCTTTTGAGCTTGTCGGCAAGAACGTTTTTATCCATTGCAAGTATGGCATTTGCCGCGTCAACGACGCCGGATATGCCCTTGCCGGTAAGACTTGCCGCAAGTTTGGGCAGAATGTGCAACAGGTCGTTGCCGCCTATCGACACCACTATAAGATCGCTCTTTGCCGCCTGTTCCCTGACAGAAGGCAGCAGCGCAAGCAGATCGTCGGACGCGTCGCCGTTGACGGCGCGGTTTATATAGGTGTCGCGTCCCTTGAGTCCGAGCGATTCGGCAAGAATATTGCAGTAACTGCGGCACTCGTAGGGCGAGCCGCCGGGAGTGTAATTTTCAAGCCCGTAGCCCGTGGATATTGAATCGCCGAGAACAAGCATGGACGAATATTTCTTTTCCGATGCCACCGCGGGAAGCACCGCCGCGCCTATCACGAGCGCTGCGGCTATTGCCAATGAAAACAGCTTTATCTTTTTCTTCATTAAAGGATCATCCTTTCCGTGTTGTGATATTATAATACCACTATGGCGTCAGAAATTCAAGTCAAAGATGTAAAATCCGAAAAAACAGGTGTACCCATGAGGACAGAAACTCAAAAGATCAAAAATATATCCCCCGCCGAACACCGCCGCAGGATGCAATGGACGGGCTTCATCATATTCAACAGCGCGATATTGCTGGGAGCCGCCGCGCTCATGCCCTACCGCGCGCTTGCGGACGGCGCGCTGAAGAATTTTATTTTCTGCTTCTGGAACCGTTATCTGCACATATACTGTCCCACATGCGGCGTCACGCGGATGCTTGACTCACTGCTTCACCTGCGCTTCGCCGATGCGGCGCGTGAGAATATATGCATGCTCGTTTTTGTGTTTGCCGTGGCATATTTTGACCTTCGCGCCTTTATCGCGCTCCTGCGCCGCGAGGACAGGATATTCAAGGTACGGCTCGTTCATATGTGGATATTCATCGCCTTTCTTCTCACCCACGCCGTAGTGCGGAATATCCTTCTTATAAAATACGGCATTGACCCGCTCGGAGACAATCGCGCCTTCTGGGGCTGGAGCTGACATCGAATGAGGAAATTTTTTGCGGAAATTTCCTCTTTTCTATTGACAAAAGCACATCAAAGTGATATCGTTATAATATCACAAGACGATCACATGAAAGGACTTATGTACTATGGGCATTCTTGAGGTCAGGGGACTGACAAAAAATTACCCGTCGTTCAGGCTCGACAGCGTTTCCTTTTCCGTTGAAGCCGGAAAGATAACCG
>CAUABN010000123.1:0-4949 GCA_958427275.1 uncultured Anaerotruncus sp. | reverse complement strand
GCCGCCTTGCCGCCGAGCTTTACCGTACCCTCGGAGCCGAAAAGGAAGAGCGTCTCCTCCATGTCCGCGTGATAGGTATTGACGGTGCCCTCGACCATGCCGAGCGCCCCGTTTGGGAAGCGCAAGAGCGCCATGCCGACGTCCTCGGCTTCGATATAACTGTGATTCATACGCGCCGTCATTGCAGTGACCTCGGAGGGTCTGCCGCCCATAAACCAGCAAAGCAGGTCTATGCCGTGGATGCACTGGTTCATCAGCGCGCCACCGTCGGCGCGCCATGTGCCGCGCCAGTCGCCGGAGGCGTAATAGTCGCGGTCGCGTCCCCATATGACATGAACACTGCCGTGCATGAGCCTGCCCATCCTGCCTGAGTCGAGCGCCTCACGCGCCGCCACGACCGAACGGTTGAAGCGGTTCTGGTGGTTGGTGCAGACAAGGACGCCCGCGGCGTCCGCGGCGTCGATGACCCGCCGCGCGTCGGAAAGCGACAGCGCTATCGGCTTTTCTATTATCACGTTACAGCCCGCCGCGATGCAATCAAGCGCAACGGCGGCGTGCGAGCCGCTTTCGGTCGCCACGGCAACAAGCTCGGGCGAGACCTCGGCAAGCATTTTTTTGTAGTCGGTATAGCGCGGCACCGACCCAAGCTCGAACCTTGCGGCAAGCGCCTCCGCTTTTTCGGGCAGAAGATCGCATATCGCGGATATTTCAAGTTCCTGTCCCTTTGCCGCGAGCGCTGCTTTAATGTGGTTGGGAGCTATCCTGCCGCAACCTATAAGAGCGTATTTCATAATGACGTTCCTCAGCCGTTCGGGAAGACCTTGCGGTAGTAATCCTCGTTAAGGATATATTTTGAGTACTTCTGCAGAAGCGTGCAGGTGGAGTTGTTCGCTCTGATATACGAGTCAAGCTGACTGCCCGTTACCGTGACGCCGGGTGCGGGAGTGAATTTTTTGGTTTTGGTGTTGTAGGATCCGTAATCGGTTATCCAGTGCCATGAGCCGCCAGCTCCGTTGCAGTTGAGCGGCACAAAGCCCGCGCTGTCGGACAGAATGTCATGCCCTGTGATAAGGCGGGAATCATAGTCCATTCCGAAGAGGTTGTATACGGTGGGCATGATGTCGATGGCGGAGCAGACCTTTTCGACCTTGACCGGCTTCTTCATCGACGCCGACCAGATGACGAGCGGCGCGCGGTAGAGGTCGAAGTTCCCCTCAATATCGGAGGGCTTGGAGGTGAGCGGTATTTTGTAGAGGTCGGACAGCGCCGCGTATGTCTCGTCGGCATTCTCGGATATCTGATAGGGGTAGTGGTCGGGAGCCATGACGAACACGGTATCCTCAAGAATGCCCTTGCGGTCAAGCTCCTCGATGAGCGTTTTTACCATAAGCTCGACCTCGTACTGCGAGGCAATGAATGAAAGCGCGTTCTGGTCGGTGTAGTTGAGTCCTGCCGATGTGACCAAGGATCGGTGCGCGCGTGAGTTGGCATTGCCGCCCCACGTCTGGAGTGCGTGTCCGCTGACCGTCATATAGTAGATGTGGAAGGGCGCGTCCGCCGTGATATAATCAAGCGTGTTTACGGCAAGTTCACGGTCGGACTTGGGCCACTGAGCCGAAAAGAGGCTCGATTTATCCCAGTTGCCGATGCCGTACCATGTGTAGCCCATGTTCGGGTGCGACTTGTCGCGGCTGTAATAGGTGTAGGTGTGATTGTGGAAGCCGTAGGTCTTATAGCCTATCGAGCGGAACATATTGCCGGGGGCAAACTTCATAAGCGTGTCGGCGCTGTAAGCAAGACATTTTGCGCTGTTGTAAAAGTTGCCCGAGAGAACTGCATACTCTCCCGTTGCGGTGCTTCCGCCCCAGTTTGAGCAATAGTAATTTTCAAAAACGAAGCCCTCGTTTTTCATCTTCCAGAGCGTGGGGGTCAGCTTTTCATCGATGGCTGCCGGCGCCCATGCCTCGACCGTCATAAGAATGAGGTTTTTGCCCTTGAAAAGCCCGGTATATTCGTTTTTGTTGGTGGGAGTACGGTTTTTGAAGAAGGAATGCGCATCCTTGAGCGCCGACGAGGTCGCGCTCGCTATAAGCGCGTCAAAATCTATATCAAGCACGTTGGGGCTGGTATCGACAGGCTTCGGCAGATCTTCGGTCGTCGCCGGCGTGTCGCTGCCGCTCGTGCCGGGCGTCGGAGGATCGGTCTCGGGAGAGGTGGTTTCACGCATAAAAACATTGTCCGGGTCAACGGTCGTTATATCGCTGTACTCGCCGTCGCTTGGGTGCGACGGCACGCCGAAGAGGGCATACTTTGTGTCAAGCCGCAAGCCGGTAAGAACGCCGAAGCGCGTTGCCGCTTCGGTCGGATTGTAGCCGTAGCTGTAATAGAAATTGTCGTCATAATCGTCCTTATGGAAGGAAACGAAACCCCTGCCGCCGAGGAAAAGCACGAATGCCGCGGCAAGCGCCACTCCGCGAAGTCCCCACTCCGACTGCTCGGCGGGAAGGTGCTTTCTGCCGAAGATGCAATATAGCACAAAGGGCAGAAGGATGAGTATCACTCCGTACCAGTTTGAAAAAATAGTACTGAGAGTCTCACGCCAGAAGGCGGTCACGTTGCCTGCCTCGCCCATAAGGTCCCAGTAGAAAAAGCCGGAGAAAAACTTATAGTATATCAGCTGCACGCCGAAATAAACGGTAATGAACCCGGATACAACGAGCGTGAGAATGTAATTGACTTTTTTGGAGAAAAGAGAGGTCAGCACGGCAAGGAGCAGTCCTGTTGAAAAGGAAAAAAGCACCGAGTAGGCAAACTGCCTGCCGTTTATCTTACCGAACAGAAGGAGCCGGAGCACCAGCTCAAGGTAAAGAGTAAAAAGCGGCCATACCATGACCATGAGTATACTGTGAAAATCGCGCTCGGACGTATCCTTATCAGACGGCGTGCGGCGGGGAGCGCCGCGGCGGCGCGCCGCGTCCTCGATAGACCTCATATCACTGCGCGTGACCGCGTTATCCGGATTATAATTCAATTCTGAACTTCCTTTCGTGTGGCGGAGGGACCATGCCTCCGCAAATGCGAGAAAACGGGAAAATAAACGCAAAGGCGCGTTTATAATATTTTACCACTGCGCGGCGCATCAGTCAATCATTATCTGTAATCAGATGTAAATTATTTGTTATGGGCGACGGAATAAAGCCGCAAAAGCGGCGCGGGATTTATCTTACGACACATTCTGCGCGACTGCAATTGTGTGAATTATTTATCAACGATGACCTATCTGTTGAAATTACATTGCCGTATGGGTAACAAATTGCACAAAAAGCATTGACACGCCCACTTTTTTATGCTAATATATAGTTGCCGCGTCGGGATGATTCGGAATTTTTCCGCATATTCACCCGGAGATCAGTCCTGCCGCGCGGACACGCGGCAGTTCCATACGGCATTTTTTTATTTTTATTCTTTCATCCTTTATCCCGATACGGGAAGGAAAGGTACGGTGACCTTATGTACGATGTCCTTATCATAGGCTGCGGATCCAGCGGAGCCGCTGCCGCCTACATGCTTGCCCGCTATGAATTGCGCGTGGGCATTCTCGAACGCTCGAACGACGTGGCAAACGGCACGACAAAAGCCAACAGCGCCATTCTGCATGCAGGCTACGATCCCGCGCCCGGCTCGCTTATGGCGCGACTGAACCGCCGCGGCATAATGCTGGCGCGCGACATATGCCGCCGCCTGGATGTGGAATACCGTTCGCTCCAGTCGCTCGTCATCGCACTTTCCGAGCGCGAAATGGAGGAAGTCCGCCGCCTTTACGAGCGCGGCATAAAAAACGGCGTGGGTGTCAGAATCCTCACGCGCGATGAGGTGATAGCCGCCGAGCCGTCGATAAACCCAAATGTTGTGGGCGCGCTCTGGTCGGACGAGTCTGCCATTGTAAACCCGTGGGAATACGCCACGGCGATGGCTGAAGCGGCAGTGCTGAACGGAGCCGAGCTGATGCTCCGTCACCGCGTTACCGGGATCTCCAAAAATCCGGACGGCACGCTTACCGTACATACCGACCGCGGCGACATTGACACGCGCTTTGTCGTGAACGCCGCCGGCTGCTTTGCCGCCGATATCGCCCGTATGGTCGGGGACGACCGCATAAACGCCACGAATTATGCCGGGCAGTATTTTGTTCTTGACAAATGCGAGGGTGAAAAGGTCAACTCCGTTATCTTCCGATGCCCGGATGAAAAGGGCTTCAAGGGCATACTTGTCACCCCGACGGTCCACGGCAATCTGCTTGTGGGTCCCGACGCCCAGCCGGTCGCGGACGGCGACTGCCTCGGCACAGACAGCGAAACACTTGCCATGCTGCGCGGACGCGGGCTGGAATCGGTCCCGTCGATCAATTACCGCAACATAATACACGAATACGCCGGAGTGCGTCCCACAACGCAATTCAAGGATTTTGTTATAGATATCTCCCCCGCCTGCCCCGCAATGGTGAATCTTGCGGGGATATGCTCGCCGGGGCTTTCGGCTGCCGCCGCGATAGGCGAGGAGGCGGTCCGCCTGCTCGGCGAGGCGGGATTGAAACTGACTAAAAAGCGCCGCTTTTACGATCACCGCCCGCCCGTTATCCGCTTTGCGGAGCTGAGCGAGCCGGAAAAGCGCGAGCTTACCGCAAGGCGTCCGGAATACGGACGTATAGTCTGCCGCTGCGAAACCGTGACGGAGGGCGAAATTATCGACGCCATACGCCGTCCGATAATGCCGCGCTCGGTAGACGCCATTAAACGGCGCTGCCGTGCGGGAATGGGCAGGTGCCAGGGCGGGTTCTGTTCCCCGCGCGTACACGCGATACTTGCGCGCGAGCTGGGCGTTGACCCCACCGATATAACGCTGGATGCGGACGGCTCGTTCATACTCACAGGAAAAACCAAGGAAGGAGC
>CAUABN010000122.1:0-4982 GCA_958427275.1 uncultured Anaerotruncus sp. | reverse complement strand
AACTCCACCGGCCGCGGCTGGTTCGATCCCAACACCGCTACCTATGACTTCTCCCAGTTCAAGCCCGTCCTCGAGATCGAGGCCAAGATGATGCAGGAAGGCCTGCTCCTCGGCGCTGATGACCTCGGCATCGACGAGATCCGCGCGCAGTTCGCCGCCGGCAAGGTGGGCATGTTCTATGCGCCTTCCTACGACTACGGTGTCTACACCAGCCAGTTCCCCGCAGAGTGCAACTGGACGGTCATCGATCCTCCCGCAATGGTCGACGAGACTCCCTACAAGGGCGTTTACCTCGACCGTGTCGGCTGCTCCATCACGGCTCCCGCCTATGAAGCTGCTTCCGATGCACACAAGCAGGCCATCGTCGACGCGTTCATCTTCCTCAACAGCGACGAGCTGAACAGCAAGATCTACTCCGTCGGCGGCATGATCCCCTACAAGACCGAAGTTATCGAGAAGCTCCCCAATATCCCCACCGGTGATAACAATGTAGTTGCTGTTGTTTTCCTCAGCACTCTCGCTCTCGTAGCTGCCTGCGGCGTTGTTGTTGCTTCCAAGAAGCGCGTCAACGACTGATTAAGGTCTGAAAAAAACATACTGCGATCACCTATACGGTGACCTGTTGGGGCTGATGCATTTGCATCAGCCCCTTTTTCCGTGTCAACCCATGGACGTGCTGTGGATGTCCGGCGCCTGTCGGCATCCACAGCCGATCTTTTCTTTACTTATTATAACCGCTTTTGCGGAAGTTATTTATATGAAATAATGGTGTGAAATAATGGACACGCGTCGGCGCATACTCCGCGGCACTGCTTCATAATATATACTGAGATTCTTTTTTGAAGGGATGGATGACGGAAAATGAATTATTATCAGAACAATCCGGCGGCTGCCGCCGGAGGTGAAAGGGAGAATGCACGCCGCGTGCAAACGCCGCTCATGACACGTCCGGTCACGGCAGAGCTTGCGGATGATTTTTCGCTCCCCGATTACAAACCGGAGATCCGCCGTATGATAGGCATTACGGCAACGGTCGCGCCTGCGGCGCACTATCTTTCTCCGGGACATGCCGAGTTTGCGGGTCCGGTAAGATATTCGATATTGTACGAGGGCAATGATGGCGGCATGTGGTCGGCAGATCTGCCGTCCGAGTACGATCTTGACCTTACCCTTGACAATGATCCGACATTTGAGCCGGACGGTATGACCGCATATTCAGACGTGGTGTGCGAGTCGGTCACAGTGCGTGTGACAGCCCCGCGCCGCCTGTCGGTGCGCGCCCGGCTGAGAGGGGATGCCGTAGTGCTTGGTATGCGGCGGCTTGACGAGACGGTCAGCGGCACTGCCGGACTTGCCGCCGATGATCTCAAGCGGCTTGAGGGAAGCGCGGAGACGGCTGAAATACTCCGTGCGACAAGCGATCCTGCCGAATACACCGATACATTTTTACCGGATGACGGCGGCAGTGGTGAGGTGCGCGTTATATGCTGCCGTGCCGAGCCGCTTGTGGGCGAGGTCTCGGCAACGGTCGAGGGCGTTTCGGTGCGCGGCGAGCTTTACATAACGGTATTGCTCTGCCGTGATCCCGACGGCGCGCGCCCGTTTGCGGTAACGCGCCGTATCCCATTTGCCGAAACGGTGGCTACCGACCGCGCGCCTGAACGCGGAGCCTCCTGCCGCGCATGGGGGTGCGTAACGTCCGCATCCGCCGAGCCGAACGAAAACGGCGAGATCGTCGCCACTGTCGGTCTGGCGCTTACGGCGGAGGTCGCATCTGCGGTCACCGTTCCGTACACGCGGGATGTTTATTCGTCACGGTGCGAATCCACTGTCGTAATGCGCGAATGCGATGCCGCAGCGGTAAAAAAGTGCATGAACGCAAATATTACGGTTAGCGGCGGCGAGGAGCTTGCCGCGCTGGGGCTTGACAGCGGGATCCGCATCATTGACGCCACGGCAGCTGTCCTTCCCGACAGCGTTGAATGCCGCACGGATGGCGGCAGAGCGGTGCTTACCGGAAAGATGCGCGTGCGCGTTGTTGCCGATAACGGAGCCGAGATTATGGGGAAGGACTTTGATATGCCGTTCAGATATGAGACCGACCTCCCCGGCGACGGTGCTTTTGTGGGCGCCGGATACTCCGAATGGACTGTTTCGGCGCCGGTGTGCCGGGTACGACCGGACGGCGAGCGCCTGAGCGCCGATTGTGAGCTGGCTGTATCGGCGCGGTTCTGCGGCAGGGTAAAGCTGCCATCGGTCGCCGAGGTAAAGGTCGGCGATGCTCGCGCGCCCCGCGGCGGATGCATGACAGTGTGCTATCCCACTGCCGATGATACGCTCTGGAGCGTAGCCAAGCGTTACGGCGCCGACGCGGCAGTGCTTGCCGCATCAAACGGGCTTGACGGCACAAAAAAAGCCGGAGATAAGCTCACCGGCGTGAAATATCTTCTTGTATGATCCGAAAGGTGTTAAAAACTCAATTTGAGTTTTTAACACCTTTCAACGGCTTGGTCCCGGCGGCTGAACACCGCCGTTTTGCCTCCGGCACCGAGGGACATTATTTAGGGGCTGTCGCGCTAATGCGCGACAGCCCCTGTTATATGTTACCGAATGATCAGTCTTCCCACGGGAACTTGTACTGGGTAAGTCCAAGCTCATCGCGGACAGCAACGATCTCTTTCTGAACAGACTCGTTGATCGGCACACCGTCCTTGCGGGCGAGGCGAACGAGGTGTTCCTTCTCACCGGCAGAGTAGATGCGCTCTGCTCCGGGAGCCTTCTTGGAGTTGCGGACGGAGCGGATGATCTCGCCGGCTTTCTTGCGGCAGAGCTCTTCGCCGAGGAAGTGGTTGGTGTCGATGGCGATGAAGAAGTGACCGAGGTGATAGGGAACCTTTTCACCGTTGGGACCTTTACCGTCAAGAGCCTTACCGTAGTTGCCGTCCTGAAGAACAGCGGAGAGCAGCTCAACGACCATGGCGTAGCCGTAGCCCTTGTAGCCGCCGAGGCTTTCGCCGATACCGCCGAGGGTGGTAAGAGCGGCTGTGCCGTTGCGGATCTTCTTAAGAGCAACGCCTGCATCGCCGGATACGGGGTTGCCGTCGATGTCGATGATGGTACCGGGATGTACATCCTCGCCTATACGGGCGTAGTACTCGATCTTACCGTTCTGGGTAATGGAGGTAGCGCAGTCGATGAGGAAGTCAAAGTCCTCGTCGGTGGGGATACCGATGGTCAGGGGGTTGGTACCGAACATGCCCTCAACACCGAAGGTGGGAGCAACAGAGGGACGGGCGTTTGTACCGGTCATACCGATGCAGCCTTCCTTGCAAGCCATCCAGGGATAGTAGCCTGCGATACCGTAGTGGCAGGAGTTGCGTACAACGACCATGCCCATGCCGTACTCTTTTGCCTTTTTGATGGCGAGTTTCATCGACTTGTAGCCGATGACCTGACCCATACCGTCATGACCGTCAACAACGGCGGTGGTGGGGGTCTCTTTTACGATTTCGTAGTTTGTAACGGGGTTCTGGATACCGTCCTTGATGCGGTCAAGGTAGATGGGTTTGAAGCGGTTTACACCGTGGGATTCGATGCCGCGCTTGTCGCTCTCAAGAAGAACGTCAGCACAGATCTCCGCATCCTCGCGGGGAATACCGTAGCCTACAAAGCTGTCAACGACAAAATTTGTAATTGTTTTCCAGTCGACAATGTTTCTTGCCATGATTTTATACCTTCCAGTAAAAAATTTTTTGACTTGCGGAGCAGGCATATTGCCCGACCGCCATACAATGCTATTATATCACATTTTTACTTCGCTTGCAAGATGAAAATGCAAAATAAAAATTGAATTGTTAAATAAAAAACAATCTCGTTTTCAGCCCGTATATGTGAGGGATGACCAATTCACAGCCGGGCTGAGTGAGGCGCGAGTCATATAATCATATAATAATGAAATTGCTCCACGCGCGCTTGCCGTCCGCATCAGTGACCTCGGCACGGATAAAGCGGTCGCGGCGACCATCCTCGGTCGATACGGTGTATTCGGCATGCTCAATACCGTGACCGCGTACTACGCGCCCGCGGCACCATACCGTGTTCGTGACAAAGGTGACCGTTTCGGCGGGTGTGCAGTCAACGTAAAAGCGGTCTCTGTCGCGCTGCAAATGCACCTCGGGACCCTGCGAGGCGTAAAAATCGCCGCGCTTTATTGCGCTTATGATGTCGCCATCGGGCGCATGGGCACATATGAACGACCGCGTTGCATCGGTGCCGTCATAGTAGTGCGCATCGTCGGTTGCAAGCAGAGGAAATGTCACGCCGCGGCAGGCGAGCAGATCGCAGAACGCTCCGGAATCCGGGCGGAAGGACGAATGTACGCCGGATACGGAGTTGTACATCTCCGTGGCGTCAAAAAAAGTTTCGTTTGCCACGCGCGACGGGTCGTTGAGGGACCATGCGGGGTGCGCCAGCACAGCTATTCCGCCGGCGGCGTGAATGGCTGCGGCTATCTCCTCCGGCGTCATACTGCGGTTGATCGCAGGCTCTGCGGTGCAGCCGAGGGCGACGATGTGGTAAACTCCGCCGTCGCAGGGATCGGAACCGCCGACATCGTATTCCGCGCCGGATATGATGCGCAGTCCGCTCAGCTCGCCGGACGGATGCCACGCCCAGTGATCCGTCAGCGCCACCGCGTCATATCCCGCCTTGCGGTATATCTCCGCCGCCTCCTCCGGCGTGCGTCTGCCGTCAGATACGGTCGTGTGCATGTGAAGTACGACCATCAGTAGTTCTGTTCCAAATAAAGCGGTAAACATTTTTGTGCCTCTTTTCAAATCGATTTTTCGGATACATTATAGCATAAAAAATGCGCCGGGGCAATCCACGTGCACAAAAAAGCTGCGGAATAACAAAAAAAGACTTGAAAAACATGCCGTCATGCTGTATTATATATACAGGCGGATAAAAAATCGCGACGTTTT
>CAUABN010000121.1:0-4986 GCA_958427275.1 uncultured Anaerotruncus sp. | reverse complement strand
GGCGTCAGCGGTCTTTCGGTTGTGCTGGCAAAGGTCATACCGTTCATGTCGCCGGCGAGAATAGTCACGGCGCTGAACGTGATATATCTTATTATCGGGTTCGTTTTTCTCGGACACAAAATAGGTATACGCACGGTGTATTGCAGCCTGCTGTTCTCGGTCGCACTTTCGGTGCTTGAGGTCGTGCTGCCTCTTGCGGCGCCGCTGACCGATCAGCCGTTTCTGGAGCTTTGCTTTGCGGTACTGCTTCCCGGACTCGGCAGCGCGATAGTGTTCAACCGCAACGGCTCGACCGGCGGCTCTGACATACTTGCGCTGATACTCAAAAAGTACCTCCGCATCGAGGTGGGAAGGGCGTTGCTGCTGGCAGACTTCCTGGTGGTGGTCTCGTCGTTCTTCATGTTTGATATAAAAACGGGACTTTACTCGCTGCTCGGCTTGCTTGCAAAAGCATTTTTGGTCGATTCCATTATCGAAAACATCAATATATCAAAATTTTTCATCATCGTCACATCAAAGCCGGAGCCTATCGTGGAATATATCGAGACTGCGCTCAACCGCGGCGTTACCGAGTGGAAGGGCGTGGGCTGTTATACAGGCGAAGAGCGCACCGTGTTGCTTGTGGTGATGAACCGCGCTCAGGCACTGCATATGCGATCGTTTGTGCGCGAGGTGGACGAGCACGCATTTGTGCTCATCTCAAGCTCCAGCGATATTATCGGCAAGGGCTTCCGCCAGACAGGCTGAAGCGTGACCTTGAAATTTACGAAAGGATTTTGGATTTATCATGATCTTATCTCTTGAATGGCTCTCCGAATTTGTGGATACGGCGGGCATAGATACAAAACAGTTCTGTGACAGAATGACGGCGACCGGCTCAAAGGTTGAAGGCTTTGAGGTGCTGGGAGACAATATTCAGAACGTGAAAGTGGGACGCATCGTGGGGCTTCGCCGCCACGAGAACAGCGATCACCTCCGGATATGCGACCTTGATATAGGCGGCGACGCGACCGTTCAGATCGTTACCGGCGCGCAGAACGTCTTTGAGGGCGCAATCGTTCCGGTAGCCGTTGCAACGGCTCACCTGCCCGGAGACGTAACGATAAAGGCGGGCAAGCTGCGCGGCGTTGAGTCAAACGGTATGCTTTGCTCTATCGGCGAGCTTGATATAACCGATCACTATATGCCCGGCGCGGTAAGCGACGGCATCCTCATCCTCGGCGAGGAGTTCGCGCCGATGATAGGTAAGGATATCCGCGAGGCGCTTCGCCTTTCGGACACAGCAGTCGAATTTGAAATAACGCCGAACCGCCCCGATTGCCTCTCCGTGATCGGTCTGGCACGCGAAGCGGCAGTCTCGTTTGACCGCGAGCTCAGACTGCACACACCCGAGGTGCGCGGCGCCAAAGACGGAGATGCCGTCGGTAATTACCTTTCGGTAAAAATAGACGCCGCAGACCTTTGCCCGCGTTATACTGCCCGTGTCGTCAAAAATGTAAAGATAGCTCCTTCGCCGCTCTGGATGAGAGCAAGACTTCGCGCCTCCGGCGTCCGTCCCATCAATAACATCGTTGACATAACAAACTATGTCATGCTTGAATACGGTCAGCCGATGCACGCGTTTGATTATAAGTGCCTTGACGGTTCGGCGATCACCGTGCGCCGCGCTGCCGAGAGTGAGAATTTCCGCTCGCTTGACGATAAGGATCATGTCCTTGACGCCAAAACGCTCGTCATTGCCGACGATAAAAAGGCTGTGGCGCTTGCCGGCATCATGGGTGGAGCAAACAGCGAGATAACCGATGAGACTGCTACCGTAGTGTTTGAAAGCGCAAACTTTATGGGCGCATCGGTGCGCGTTTCCGCTAAAAAGCAGGGAATGAGGACCGAAAGCTCCGCGCGCTTTGAAAAGGGACTTGACCCCGAAAACACGCTCCCCGCTATCGAGCGCGCGTGCGAGCTGGTCGAAATGCTCGGCGCCGGTGAGGTCGTTGACGGAGTTATCGATATTTATCCCGGCAAAAAGGAGCTGCGCGAGGTAACGTTCAATGCCGCCAAGATAAATGCCTTCCTCGGTACAGCGGTGCCGGAGGACTATATGCGCAGCGTGCTGACGCGCCTCGGATTTATACTCGCCGGCGAGAAGGCGACCATTCCCTCATGGCGTGACGATGTACTGGGCAATGCCGACCTTGCGGAGGAAGTCATCCGTATGTACGGCTACGACACGATAGAGTCCACTCTTATGTGCGCGCGTACCACCGAGGGCAAGCGCACTCCCAAGCAGAAATTTGAGCTGGAACTTGAACACGCCCTGATCGGTATGGGACTTTCCGAGATCGAGACCTTCTCGTTCATCAGCCCCAAATATTACGATAAGATCTGCCGTCCCGCCGACGATCCGCTTCGCCGTTCGATAGTGATACGTAACCCGCTTGGAGAGGACACCAGCGTGATGCGCACAACGGCTCTCCCCTCAATGCTTGAGGTGCTTGCGAGAAACAATAACTTCAACAACGAGGATCTCCGCCTTTACGAAATGGCGACGGTCTATCTTCCCAAGGATGATCCGAACGCTCTGCCGGACGAGCCGACCTCTCTTACGATAGGTATGTACGGCAACTGTGACTTCTACACCGTAAAGGGCGTGTGCGAGGCGCTCTTGGGGCTTGTCGGCGCTGAGGTGAAATTCACGGCAAGACGCGACGATCCCACATTCCATCCCGGCAGATGCGCCGCAATGTACGCCGGTGACGATCTTGTGGGTGTGCTGGGACAGATCCACCCGAATGTGGCTGCCAACTACGGCTTCACATTCCCGGTATATACTGCAGAGATACGCGTTCCCGTGCTTATGGCACATAAGGGCGGAGAGATCGAATATCATTCGCTTCCCAAATATCCTGCCGTTACGCGCGACCTGTCGTTCGTGTGCAGTGAGGATATCGAGGTCGGCACGATCGAGGATACGATTAAAAAAGCCGTCGGCAAGCTGGTCGAGGATATCAGACTCTTTGATATCTATCGCGGCGTGCAGGTCGGGATCGGCAAAAAGAGCGTTTCAATGCGCGTGACTTTGCGGGCAGCCGACAGAACGCTGACCCAGGAAGAGACCGAAAAGGATACCGCAAAGATCATTGAGGCTCTTGAGCGTGATCTTGGCATCAAGCTGCGCAGTTGAAAAAGCCTTGTGATGCTGCCGGAGCGAGCGAAGGCAGCGAGATACTGATAGGCGATAAGCAATATATCGCGTGCATGGCGCCTGCCCGCAGCGGCGGGCTGACACACGCGGTGTATTGCAGGTCGCTTCTGCCGGACGGGAAAAGCGCGGTGCTGTACGGTGCCTCGGTGCCGAAAAGCGAGGCTGACGCTCTTGCGATCAGCGGGAGCCGATACATCGCAACGGATGCGGCAGTTACGGAAAACGTGATCTTTTACGACGGCACGGGCCCGCATACGCGCAAGCTGCCGTTTCTTTCGGGCGGCGAGATCGTGTACAGGTATATGACCGATGAGGACGCCCGCCGCGTCGGGGAATACTTTACCTCGGACTATACTCTGAAGCTTTGAAATTTATATTTTTGGGGTGTTAAAAAACTCATTCTGAGTTTTTTAGCACCCCAAATCATTTTATTTGTTTGTGCAGGGAGGCACCGGTTCCGACTTGCTCAGTGCATAAACGAGTATCTCTCCGGAGGAATTCACCAGGATGGCAAACAAAAGCCATAACACAGCCGAATCGGGGGAGAAGCAGAGGAATATCCGGTAGTAGGCTATGAACGTGATCACCATAAAGGTGACGGTTGCCGCGGTCAGAAGGAGAAGGGTGAACGAATACCCGAAAAAAGCCGTCATACGGATCATTGTGATGCGCGGAGCCGAGTTATCCGGGCTCGTGGAGAGGGCAAATAAGTAAATACCGATCGCCATCACAGAAAGGATTATGATCGATATGTTCAGCCACATCAGTGTTTTTCCGTAGTTGCGCCTTTTTTTGCCGTGGGTCCGTGCCGCGGATGCGTCCGCAACGTCGCCGAATATTTTGTGCCGGTATACCGGGACATAAGCGCCATCGGGACACGGCACCCCGAGCTTTTTTGCCATAGTGCTTATGCCCTTGCCCTTGAGCAGGTATGTGACCAGCGACAAAATAAAATAAATGAAGTTGAATAAGAAACAAAACAGCAAAAAAGCAAGAAAAAATAATGTTATTGTGAGTCCCGGGTAATCAGGCGCCGTATGATACATTTTTGCGTCCTTTCATTTTCGGATTTTTACCGTGTTGCAAAGACCGGTTTATAAAAACCGGTTTATAAAAACCGGTTTGCCAAAAACGGTTTGCCAAAAACGGTTTGCCATTCGCAACGGACCGATCCCGTTGCGTGGATGATCGGTGCTGAAACGATTATATCATTATTTATCCGGTTTGTCAAGGCAGAAGAATATAGGGTGTTAAAAAGCTCAGGCGGAGCTTTTTAACACCCTATTGACGTGCGGGATTATCTTACGCCGAACAGCAGATCGCCGTAGGTGGGGAAGGGCCATGCGCGTGCGTCGGTCACGCTTTCGGCTTCATCAACGGCAGCGCGCAGTTCCTGCATTGCAATGAATACGCGGTCGCGATAGCCGCAGGCAAGGCGGTAGAGGTCGTCGGAGGCTTTGATCTCATAAAGCGCTGTCTCAAGCGCGTCGCAACGTGAGTCTATCGCCGATGTGAGAGAGGAGAGCTTGCCGACGAGCTTTTCCTCATATCCGGTGGAAGCGTCAATACCGAGCGACTTCTTTTTCAGCGCGGCATCCGCCACCTTGCCGGAATACAGGCTTACGGCGGGCAGGATCTCGCGGCGCACCATGTCGATCATGGTCATCGCTTCAATATTGAGCATCTTGCAGTAGTTGTCAAGCAGGATCTCATAGCGCGAACGCGCTTCCTCGGCTGTGTATATCCTGTGGCGCGCAAACAGCTCAAGGTTCTTGGGCGCAATG
>CAUABN010000120.1:0-5023 GCA_958427275.1 uncultured Anaerotruncus sp. | reverse complement strand
TCGATATGCGTGCATATCATACTCGGACTTCCCGGCGAAAGCGACGAAATGATGCTGCGCACTGTACGCGATGTTGCAACGCTGCGCCCGGATATGGTAAAACTGCACCTGCTTCATGTTCTGTCCGATACCCGTCTTTCCGAAATGTACAGGAGCGGAAATTATCAGCCGCTCACGCAATCGCATTATGTAGATCTTGTTGTGTCGTCGCTTGAGCTTCTGCCGGCTGACACAGTAATTGCCAGACTCACCGGAGACGGAATGCCGGACACGCTTGAGGCGCCTCTATGGAGCCGCAGAAAGATCGCCGTTATCAATGATATAGACAAGCTGATGTTTGAGAAAAACACATGGCAAGGCAGACTTTTTAAATGAAGCACTGCGATTTCCATTATTTTAGGGGTTACATTCTCAGACGATAAGGATTATAATATTAAGGAAGCCCTGCGTGAATGGCGGCAGACGTGCCGAATACGACATTCATGACGCCGCACGACCGCAGCGGAAAGGAGCATCCGGAATGGAACTTATCGTTATAAACGAAAGAAAACTCAAGGTCATGCTTTCGGACGAGGAAATGACGCAGTATGACCTTGACACAATAGATGCCTGCCCCGGCGCGGATATACATGCCTCACTGCGCGGAATGATGGGCGAGATCAGAAAAAAGACAGGCTTTAATGCCGACTGCGAGCGGGTGTACATTCAGCTATATCCATGCAGATCAGGCGGATGCGAGCTATATCTGACAATGCTCGACAGCAAAGCCGATGAGCCGGCATCAGATCTTCGGTATCAATGTACAAGCGAATTGGCAACGACCGATTTTGCTCGGGTGCGCGGAACGGTGTACTGCTTCGACTCGCTGTCTGAGCTTATAGCCGCCTGCCGCGCTATTTCGCATTCACCGTATGATATCTCAGATTCATCGGCGTTTGCAAGCGATGACGGAACAGCTTTTCTGATATTCGGGAACGGACTTACAGGAGCTGAAGAAGAACTGATCTCCGAGTTCGGCAGGCGCGAATATTGCAGTACGGTCAGCGCATATATGAGCGAACACTGGCGAAGTATTTGTGTACATAACGCCGTGTCGGAGCTTGCCCGATACTGACAAGACCATAAAATTTGACTTTTGCCGTCGTTTGTGCTATAATTATACGTTGTGTCGATGATCCGTCAGCATCGGATCAAATACAGACGCAAGGAAGGAATGACATAAAAATTTTACGAAATCCAAACTCCGGCAAGCTGAAAGCATTCGTGCGGTCATTTGATATCACGCCCCGTGCGTGTATCATCGACATTCTCGGCGGCGCCATCCTCGCATTCGGTCTCTACAATGTCCACTCGCTTTCGGGCGTAACCGAAGGCGGAATCCTCGGTCTGACGCTTTTACTCAAGCACTGGCTTGACATCTCACCGGCAATATCCGGACTGATCCTCAATGCCGCCTGTTACATACTCGGTTGGCGTTCATTGGGAAGAAGCTTTATTGCGTATTCAATAATCGCATCCGGCAGCTTTTCTCTTACATATAAGATATGCGAGCTGTTCCCGCCGCTGTTTCCCGGAATTGCGAATATGCCGTTGGTAGCTTCAATCGTCGGCGCTCTTTTTGTCGGCGCAGGCGCAGGTCTGTGCGTTCGAACCGGCGGTGCCCCCGGTGGTGATGACGCACTGGCGATGAGCCTTTCGCGGCTCATGAGTGTAAAAATACAGCCCGTGTACCTTGCCAGCGACCTTATAGTGCTTCTGCTTTCCCTGAGCTACATACCGCTTCAACGCATCGTATATTCGCTGCTCACAGTTGTAATATCGGGACAGCTCATCGGAATTATTCAAAACATAAAAGTAAAACAAAGCGATACCGCCGATGCTGAAGCGGCAAATCGTTAGCATATAAAATGAGGTGTTAAAAAACTCAAAACGAGGTTTTTAACACCTCATTTGTTTATACACTATCTGTCCTGTGCAGCTTCAGCCAATCCCCAATGCTTTTACCGCTTTCTCCGAGCAGCATTCTGAAGCCTTCGGAAAGCGCCTGACGTGTATCAGAATCCGCAGATGAGAATGCACGCAGGAGAGCAGGCTTGTCATCCATAAGATCACTAAGCGTTGTTGACTTTGTAGCATAGAGGACGCCAAAAAATGCATCTGTAAATTTTTCTCTGAAATCGTCGTCCATACACGCTATCCAGTCACTGAGGAGCTTGTTTACCCGCTTTGTGTCCGCAGACATATCGTCAAGGAACACAAAATCACGTCCCACGATCTGCCACGACAGCGCGTTATGTTGAAATATGCCATGCTCACTGCTCTTTACCGTAAGATAATCGCCCTCGTGATCGAGCAACATACCGACCACCGATTTTTCCGGAACGATAGTTTTGATCCTGCTCTTTATCGTAGTATAGCCGGCACTTTCGTGATAATTTTTAAGGAACCCCGGTCCGTCCATGTTATAAACGTCGAGGATCCGGTCCGCAACGTCACGTCGGCAGTTCGCAGCAGCCCAAAGTGCAAGGTTACCGCCTTTGCTGTGACCGCCCACACGTATAGGGACAGTACGGAAATAATCGGCTGCACGGTTCAGATACTCCGCAGCCCGAATCTGCGCCGGTACCGGAGACTTGAACGACATCTGAAAGTTTTCCTTCCACCCGGCAATGCTGTCATCGGTACCGCGAAAGCTGATGAACACCGTACCGTCGCTAAGCTTTACCGTCATAGCGGAAAACTGCTCCACCGTGCTGTCATCGACAAGGTTCACATATCCGCAGATGCCGATACCGGAAAACCTCTCCGTGGCAGCCGCCGCAAAGAAAAGATCGATAAGCTCCACCGGCACGATCGCGCCAAGCGTCAGCTTTTCGCCGCGATGAAGCACATTGTACCTCCTCGCCTCATCGGCAAGCGTGACAAGACCGTCCTCAAAATTTTCAGGCACGATACCGTCATGATTGATATACGCAAGCTCGGTCATTATCAGCGCGTCAACATTGTTAAAGCCGCTTTGCCACAGCTTTATATCTCCGCGCCACTCAAGATAATCAAACATATTCGGCATTTCGGAATCCCCCATGCTTACTCAGCGCTGATATCAAATTTTCCTTCCGCGACCGCTACCGTGACACGGCTGATTTTTCGGTCATAGTCGGATATCATTATTTCCGCAAGCCTGTCCTCGATCTCACGCTGTATGAACCGGCGCATATTGCGTGCGCCGTATTTTACGGAATAGGACTTCTCGGCGACAAGTACGGCGACATCATCGGTATATTCAAAGCTGATACCCTTTTCGGCAAGGACTCCGCCGAGATCGTTAAGCATAATACGCGCGATTGAACTGAAATTCTCGCGTGTAAGCGATTTGAATACAACTATCTCATCCACGCGATTGATAAATTCGGGGCGCAGGAATGAAGAAAGCGCCTTTTCGGTGCGCGCCTCCGTAATGCCACCCTCCGTTCCGACAAAGCCTACGTTTGCAGAGGACTTTTCCGAACCGGCATTTGTGGTCATAGTGATTATTGCGTTTTCAAAATTGACCGTTCTGCCCTGCCCATCGGTGATCCTGCCATCGTCAAGTATCTGCAAAAGTATGTTCAGAACATCGGGGTGAGCTTTCTCTATCTCGTCGAAAAGAATGACGGAGTACGGCCTGCGGCGTATTTTTTCGGTCAGCTGTCCGGCTTCATCATAGCCGACATATCCGGGAGGTGAGCCGATAAGACGGGAAACAGAGTATTTCTCCATATACTCGGACATATCTATGCGTATGAGAGTTTCGGGAGTGTGGAACAGATCGGCGGCAAGCACCTTTACAAGCTCTGTCTTGCCGACACCGGTCGGTCCGGCAAAAATGAACGACACAGGCTTGCGCTTGTAGCTTATTCCCGCGCGCGAGCGCTTTACCGCGCGGCAGACAGCGTTTATCGCCTCATCCTGTCCGACAACGCGTTGGCGCAGTCTTTCTTCAAGCCCTTCGATGCGTTTGAATTCATTCTCGCTTATCGTCGACGCCGGGACTCCGGTCCATACCTCTACGACCGATGCAAGATCGTCTGTGGAGAGTTCTACCCGTTCGCATTCGGACTCAAGCGTGCGCAGCTTATCCGAAAGCGACAGCTCCTCCGAACGTATATTCGCTATCTTTTCGTACTGTTTTTCGGTTTCCTTTTCATCACCCTTGCCGGCATTGTTCTCCGCGTCCTCACGTTCTTTTTTGAGCTTGAGAAGCTTGTCGCGCAGCTCGTAGGTTTCATTTATCACTCCGCTCGAAAGCGACCGGCGTGCGGCTGCCTCGTCAAGCAGATCGATAGCCTTGTCAGGCAGATAGCGCTCGGTTATATATCTCTCCGACATAGTTACCGCCGCTTCAAGCAAGCGGTCAGATATTTTTATTCCGTGATATTCTTCATAATAATGCTTTATTCCGCGAAGCATCTCGACAGCTTCGCCGAGAGACGGTTCATTGACGGTAACGGGCTGAAATCTGCGTTCAAGCGCCGCATCCTTTTCTATATACTTGCGGTATTCCTTCAGCGTCGTTGCGCCGATTACCTGTATATCGCCGCGGGAAAGCGCCGGCTTCATTATGTTGGCGGCATTCATACTTCCTTCGGCATCACCGACGCCTACAAGATTGTGTACCTCGTCTATCACAAGAATAACGTTTCCCGCGGCACGCGTCTCATTCAGGAGAGTCTGCATTCTCTGCTCAAACTGACCGCGGAACTGCGTACCCGAGACAATTGCCGTCATATCGACAAGATACAGTTCTTTTCCTTTCAGGCGATACGGGACATCGCCGTCTGCTATGCGCTGCGCCAATGCCTCGGCAATAGCCGTTTTGCCGACACCGGGTTCGCCTATCAGACAGGGATTGTTTTTTTGCCTGCGGCTGAGTATCTGAATAACGCGTGCCAGCTCGTTTTTACGACCTACGATCTTATCAAGCTTGCCCTGTCTTGCAAGCTCGGTGAGGTTTTTGCAGTATTTATCAAGGAATTCGTGCTTT
>CAUABN010000119.1:0-5023 GCA_958427275.1 uncultured Anaerotruncus sp. | reverse complement strand
CGTAACACACGACAAGATCAGAGCGATCAACCATTTCACGGTTTCGGATTTGATATGCCGCCTTATGGTGCGCTGCAGATGCCGCATCGGAAACCTCGACATAACTGTAATAGTCCTCAAACGATTCTTGGTTATTCAGATACTCGGCGGTAGGATACGGCAATACCAATGTAAGAGAGCTGTTGTGGTCGCCTACGGCTTTTCTTACAAGCAACACGGCAGAAGATGCGTACTGATCGAAGTCGCCGCTACGACCCACGATGAAGTCCACATACTCCTTCGTATTTATCAACCGACGTATCAGATTTTCAAGTCTCTGCTCAATGAGAAAAGGACGGTCGATCATCCTATGTCCGAAGAAGGACACCGTAAAAATGTTCATATCAAAATATGCTCCTTATTAAAAATGCCCACCGAACAAATCATGTCCGGTGGGCTTTCTCAATGACTCGGCTATCCTCTAAATCCCTTGCGGGCAACTGAGCCGGTTCTTACCGCATATAGCGGATCGTCGCAGCCCTTATTCTGTTCGGTATGTGTATAGCGGTCATATAAGAAACAATTTTTAGTTTGACATGGCTTGTTGTCGCCCTATCCAAATACTATAAGCACAAAAATTTACATAATATAGACTTATAGTATAGCACAAACGCGAAACAATATCAATAGTCTGTGGAAATTTTGTTTGAATATTTATAGACTATATATAATGCAAAAAGGATGGATAAGGCTATGAGCGAAATTGCAAAATCAGTAGGTCAGCGAATCAGAAATTACAGAACAAGACAAGGGTTAAGCCAAGAAAAGCTTGCTGAAATGTCCGGGTGCCACCCGACTTACATCGGTCAGCTTGAGCGTGGTGAGAAGAACGCAACTCTTGAAAGTATTGAAAAGATCGCTGCCGCTTTGAACGTATCTTTGTCAAAGCTCTTTGAGAAGCTGGGCGGACAGGAAACTGAAACCAGGGATATACCCCTTGAGTGTTACGAATTTCTCTCCGCAAAAACCAAAGAGGAGCAGGAGCACCTATACCGGATTCTGCTTGAAATGGACAAGTACAAAAGGAACTGAAAGTTAAAAGGATACCGCCAAGAACGGCGGTATCCTTTTTTGCTTCCAGATATTGCGGCGATTTTCAATACTTCAAGCGAAATTGATATGTTTAAAGGCTCCCTCCGGTATGGTGGGAGCCTCCTTTTTCAAATTGGAAATTGTGCAACAGCTGTCTGCACAATTTCCGCAAGGATCTGCGATCAGTTCGATAAATTGGAATTGGTCAATTAGAAATTAAACCACGGAATATCTTTGTATTCCTCTGGAATTTCATAATCATAAAAATCCATTTCACCAACCAATGTAGATTTTTGGTTTGGAAATATAAAGTCATTCAAGATATTCACCCCCCGTCGATTCCAAAGGAGTTCTCGCAGTATGACAGCGAGTATATTACATATTGCCTCGAACACGACCAAACCCTGTGCCAGCTGGAAGCCAAAATTCATTCATGCGATAATCCAAAAGAAATCTCCATGCTGACCTTACAGACAGCGTGTGCCTTTTATGCTGCCGATTGGACAGGTATAGTCGAAGTGGATTTGGAATTGGGCGTAACTAACACGGGATGGTGGCACAACCCCGATCCCAAGATTACCACACTTCAGAAGATTCACGAGTTTGAAAACTTCTTCCCAATGGAGACATGGCAGAAAGCCCTTAAAACCGGACAACCTGTTGCCATTCTTGATGTGAACGAGGTTGCCAAGTCCTCTCCGCAGGAATATCAAGCCTATAACCGGCTCGGCGTACAAACGATGCTCGCCGTGCCTTTCGGACCCAAACCCTTGGGTTTTCTCGTGCTGAGAAATCCCACTCGATACAACACGCTCACAAGTGCGGCAAGAGGGTTTGCGTACATCATTCATCGTGCCTTGGCACAGAAAAGAACGATTGATCGAATTAAAATGGCTCTTACTCCGGAGGAGATCAAAGGAGCTGTGTTCCAATCTGCTTGCGATAATCATTGGCTCGTCGGTATAGCGACCGAGTATAAGATGAAATATATCAGCATGGTCAATGAGCTGCTGTCCATCCTCGCAGAGTTGGCTATCCTGTTGCTTATCTTAATCCAGACTCAAAAGGAATCATTGATCGTTTTGGGCCGAATGTTGAGACCTATGCCTGCGACCAACAGAACTTCCGCGTCATAGCGGAAATTGCTGTTGGAAAGATATTCTTTAATTGGATTTTTGGATTTGATGGCAAAGTGAAGATGGCGGTAAGAACGGTCATATATATGCTGCTCGTGCAGTTTGTGTTTGTGTAAAGGATATGCGCGGAATGGAATACACTTTTTTGCGTCTTTCGGACAGACCGGAGCTGAAGAACGAAGCGGCGGAGAGGTTTCACCGGCGGTGGGGAATACCATTGAGCGCATATGTCGATAGCATGGATGAATGCCTTGCCGGCGGGAAGGCTGTTCCGCAGTGGTATATGGCTGTTGCGGACGGTGCAACAGTCGGCGGTCTTGGTGTTATCGAAAATGATTTTCACGAAAGGCAAGACCTTGTCTGCCGGGATATGAAGGTGCGCGGGATCGGAACGCTTTATCTTGTGACAGACCATGTTGGGTTCTATGAGCGCTACGGCTGGAGCTTTTTGTGTCACGTGAAATGTGACGACGGATCGGTCTCAAGAATGTACACGCACGTTGGCTGAATGCTGTAATATCTTAAAGCACCGTGGTGCCCCCCGGTCGAGCCGGACCACGGGGCGGTGTAATATATACGGACGCGCTTAAATGATATTTAACACGCGCATGAGGAACTTGGAGGGACCCGTATAGCGCTCGGAGACTACCGTGTCATCCGAAAGCCTTATCGCTCCCAGAACGTCCGAAAGCTTGGCGCTCATCGTGATCCCGGTAAGCGGCGTCACGTTGCCGCCCTCGTGGAGGTATGCAAGACGGATCTCGCCGCCGATGTAGTCATTGTAAAGGTCCACCTGAAGCCCCGAGAGGGAAACGCACTCGATATAGGGCGCGGCTTCAAGCTCTGCGGCGGTAAGTGTTCCGGAGCCGAGCTTCATGCAACCGAGGTTGCCGGTCTCGGGTTCGCCGAGATAGGATGCAAAACGGTGCGAGCCGTAATAGGCAACGACCTTGCCGTTGGATATCAGCGTCGTGTCGGTGAGCGATACGCCGTCATCGTCAAAGAATGCCGAAGAACCGCTGCCGCGTATTTTGCCCACCATTGTAAGCTCAAGTCGGTCGCCGTCACCGTTCTGAAGCACATCGCCCTTGTGGTGCAGGTTCGACTGTGAGTAAACGCCGGCGTAGTTGAGGTCGCCCGCGAGGGACGAAAGCAGCTCTGCTATTTCCTTGTCGCGCAAAACGACATTTGCCGTCATGGGAGTTTGAGGCTTTACTGCGTGGCGGCGCTGTTCCACCTCGCGCATTTTATCCGCTATCTCCGCAGTCACGCGTGAAGGGTCGAATTCGGTAAATCTGTACGCCTCGTAAAGCTCCACCGAGTCGCTTCCCTCTGTAAACGTGGGGATAGCTTCTATCATAACACGGTGCCTAATCTGTGTTTTATCTATACCGCGGCTGTTTATCACACGCACAGCCTCGCGGTACAGGAATATTTCGGTCGCATTTATCGAGCCGCCGGGCATGCAGTCGGCGGCAAATACTGCGTCGGCGATCTTTGCGGCGAGGGTGGAGGGGTCCTCGTCCTTCATGTTTGATTCAAGCTCCTCCGACTCGGTGCCGCCCTCGGGAAGCTCGTAGGGCTGGTTGAATACAAGGCGGGCGCGGTCTGCCGCCTCATTTATTTTTGCCGATATTTCATCATCGGTCATTGAGCCGTAGACGGCAAAGTTGGAATCGCCGACCTTATCGTCGTGGTCAACATAAACCGTTACATTCGTATCCACGGTGTCGGTGGCACGCACGGTCTCCAGCTTGCGATGTACGAAAAACAGCTAGTATGTTTTTCTTGTGACCGAGGCAACGCGGTAACCGCTTATTGCCTGATTGCCTTTAAGAAGTGCAATAAGATCTTTCATCCCAGTTTCACCCTCACTTTCAGGTTGGGGCCGCCGTCCGAGACGCGCACCCATTCTTTGTAGCCCTTGCCGCAGTGACCGGAGCCTATGACCTCAAACCCGTCGGATATCATGGATATCGATTTGAGCAGATCCGGAACGAAGCCGCTCATTACAACGGGAGATACATAGTGGTCGGTCAGCTTGCCGTCAACTATTTCTATACCGTATTCGGCTGTGCACTGGATCTGCCAGTTCTTGGGGTCTTCCATGCCGTTGTTGGTCTCAAAGAGCATATATCCGTGCTTTACGGAGGCTATCATATCCTCAAGCTTGTCATGTCCGCATTCAAAGAATGTGTTTGTCATGCGTGAATATGCCTTGCGGCGGTATGATTCGCGCCTTCCGTTTCCTGTCGGCACGGTGCCGAGCTGAAGAGCGGATGCAAGGTCGGAAAGTCCCGCAACAAGCACGCCGTCCTTTATTATCTGCGTGTCGCCGGCAAGCACGCCGTCGTCGTCAAAGAAGTATGATGCAGCGCTCAGCGTAGCCGCCGCGCCGTCACGCATATTTGCTATCGGAGACGCCACATACTGACCTACGCAGTGTCCCGCAAGTGCGCGGTCCTTTACGAACTGGTCCATTTCGACGCCGTGACCAAACGCCTCGTGGGCGATAAGTCCGGTTATCGAGCTGTCTGTTATCACATCATAAATGCCCGGCTCGATCGGCGTAGCGTGCGTAAGATGCAGCGCCTTGTCTATAAGGCGGTCGGTGAGAGCGGGCATTCCGTTCATCACATCGGCAAGGAGGTGCGAGTTTACTCCGTCGCGCGCCTGCGCCATCCTGCCATCCTGGGCTATAACGATCATGTAGCCGTTCGCCCAGCCGTAATGCTGGGTAAGTTCGCGGTTCTTGGATATGAACAGCTTGGATGCGGTGTAGGGTTGTGCGATCACAACGGCATTCAGAATGCGCT
>CAUABN010000118.1:0-5046 GCA_958427275.1 uncultured Anaerotruncus sp. | reverse complement strand
GAACAAAATGACCGTCGTCGATCACTACTGCGACAACGAACAGCTCCTTGCCGAATCCTTTGCCCTCTGCACGGACGCGATCCTGCCCCAAGGCAAGACGATATCCGAGGGTGACCCCACCCAGACAGCCGTTGTAGACTACGCCGCAAAGCTCGGTCTGCCCAAGTATGAACTTGAAGCAAAGGCGCCGCGCGTCGGTGAGATCCCCTTTGACTCCGGCAGAAAGATGATGACGACCGTTCACAAGACCGGCGACGGATACATCCAGCACACGACCGGCGCGCCCGACGTGGTGATAAGCAGATGCACGCACATCCTTGCGGACGGAAAGGTAATTCCCCTTACCGACGATCTGCGCGTAGAGCTTGCCGAGGCAAACAAGCGCTTTGCCGACCGCGCACTGCGCGTGCTTGCGGCTGCCTGCCGTAAATATGATACCGCCCCCACCGACTACACCCCCGAGATCATGGAATCCGACCTTGTATTCCTCGGTCTTGTCGGTATGATAGACCCTGTACGTCCCGAAGTCATAGACGCGGTAAAGGAATGCCGCGAGGCGGGTATACGCCCGATAATGATAACCGGCGACCACCGCGATACCGCCGCCGCGATAGCGCGTCAGCTTGGTATCCTGCGCGAGGGCGACCTTGCCATTACCGGTGCGGAGCTGAATTCAATCTCCGACGAGGAGCTTGAAAAGACTATTGAAAACTACTCGGTATATGCCCGCGTACAGCCCGAGCACAAGGTGCGCATAGTCAATGCATGGCGCGCGCACGGAAAGATCACCGCAATGACAGGCGACGGTGTAAACGATGCGCCCTCGATCAAGTCCTCCGACATAGGCGTCGGCATGGGCATCACAGGCACCGACGTCACGAAGAACGTTGCCGATATGGTTCTTGCCGACGACAACTTTGCCACAATAGTGGCTGCTGTCGAAGAGGGCAGACGCATATACGACAACATCCGCAAGGCTATCCAGTTCCTGCTCTCCTCCAACCTCGCTGAGGTCATCTCGATATTCGCCGCGACCATCCTCGGCTTTACGATCCTCAAGCCCGCCCACCTGCTCTGGATCAACCTTATCACCGACTGTCTGCCCGCAATTGCGCTCGGCATGGAAAAGAGCGAGCCTGACGTCATGCAGCGCCCGCCGCGCGACTCCAAGGACGGTATTTTTGCAGGCGGCATGGGCATTCACATCGCCCTGCAGGGACTTGCAATAGCCGGACTTACCGTGCTTTCCTACTTTGTCGGTCACCGCATTGAAACAGGCAACTGGGAGATCACCAACAGCGTTGACGGCATGACCATGGCTTTCCTGACGCTCTCGCTCGTTGAGATATTCCACTCCTTCAATATGCGCTCACTCCACGGCTCGATATTCACCCTTAAAAAGCAGAATGTGTGGCTGTGGGTATCCATGATAGGCTCGCTCGTTCTTACGACGCTTGTCATTTACGTGCCCTTCCTGCGCAATGCATTTGAATTTGCTCATATAAGCATAACCGAATACCTCATAGCCTTAGGCATGGCATTCGTTATCATACCGCTTATCGAAGTTACAAAGCTCATCACCTCGCTTTTCGCAAAGAAGAAAAAAGCGTAAAACAAAAAGGAGGTGTTAAAAAACTAAAATTGAGTTTTTTAACACCTCCGACACCTTGTCCTCGGCGGCTGTACACCGCCGTTTTGCCGCCAAGAAAACCGAAAAACAAAGATACGGGTCGGCAAAACCGACCAGGATCGCATAAAAAATGCCGGTATCCCGACCGGCATTTCCCCGTGGCTGTTAAAAACGTAGAGTTTTTAACAGCCACTTTTTATATGATCAGTCTATCGACTTATCGATATTGAATCTTGTGATCTTCTTTGAGGTATTCTTTGTGAACTCTGTCTTGCGGACCTTAACGAGACCGACCTTCTTATAAGGAGCCATTCTCGCGTTTGCCTCTCTTACATGCTCGTTGAAATACGCCTGGATGTCGGACACGCCGTCAGCCTCAAGCTGCTCGTAGTCGGGGTAAATCTCGGCAACGATAACTTCCTTGGAGGGATCCTTGCGGCTCTCTCCGGCATAAACGACCACCTCAAGCACGCCGCGTATGCGGGAAAGCTCGGTTTCGATCTCCTCGGGATAAACGTTCTTACCGTTGGAGAAGATGATAAGGTTTTTAAGTCTGCCGGTGATGTAGATCCACTTGTCGCCATCGACTTCCTCGATCCTTCCGTAGTCGCCGGTGCGGAAGAAGCCCTCCTCGTCAAACACCGCCGCAGTAGCCTCGGGATCCTCAAAATAGCCCAGCATTACGTTGGGACCCTTTACGCAGATCTCGCCCTCGCCGTTTTCATCGGGATCCTTGATTTTTACCTCTTCGCCGATGATCGGAATGCCCACGCTGCCTCTGTACTGAAGCTCATTGCGGTTGCAGGAGATGAGCGGAGCGCACTCGGTTATACCGTAGCCGTTCAGGATCGTGATACCGATCGCATCAAAGAAATCGATTATATCCTGGTTGAGCGCCGCGCCGCCGCAGATTATCATAGTAAGCTTACCGCCAAAAGTATTGAGGACATCGGCAAACAGCTTACGTCTCTTATCGATACCGATTTTGCGCAGTGCGTTGCTGATTTTTATGCCTTTTTTGAGCTTTTCGGCAGCTCCCGTCTTTTCTGCGGTCGCCCAGATGCGGCGGTATATCGTTTCGACGAACAGCGGGACAAGAATAAGGTGCGTGGGCTTCTGCTCCTGCATCTCCTTGAGCATGTAACGCAGTCCGGACGAGATGTATATCTCACAGCCCTGAGAGAAGTGACCGACATAGTTGACCGTTGAACCGAAGGTGTGGTGCGGGGGCAGCAGGTTCATGGTCTTTTTGGTGATAGCGAAGTTGTACATTCCCTGCGTCATGTCGGAGACAATATTGGTCTGCGAAAGCATAACGCCCTTGCCCTTACCGGTTGTACCGGATGTGAAAACGATGGAGGCAAGACGGTCGGGATCAATCTCGTAATCGTAGTAGGAATTATCGCCTGCGGCGAACTTCTCGCCGCCGCGTGAAATAAGCTCTGCGGCTGTCATGTCGGCGTCGGCGCCGTCCTTGACGCTCTGCTCGCCGTTTATGCATACGTACACCGAAGCTCCGGTATTTGCCTTGAGATAGTCGAGCTTGCCGCCTATCTCGGCGCCGTAGAACACCGCCGTGCATTCTGCGCGGCTGATTATCGACGCTATCTCATTTGCGGGAAGCTCCTTATCGATCGGTACCGTTACGGCGCCTATCGACATAAGTGCAAAGTAGGAATATATCCATCCCACGCTTCCGGTGCCGATAATAGCGCATTTTTTATCGCACAGACCCATCGCTATGCATTCGGTGCCGAAATTGCGGATATTCTCGCGCGCCTGATTGAACGATATCTTTACCGTTTCGGGGTCGCCGGGATTGTTTTTATAGGAAAATGCAGTATCGTTGCCGTGCAGCTCAGCCGCCTGCTCGGTCATAACGCGGAAATCACGGAAAACCGTTGTCTCATAAAGAGGATAATTCTTTTTTCTTTTCATATCACCGGAATACCTTTCATTAAGCGAGGGATAGCATCCGCTCGGTAAAAAATTACTATGATTATTTTATCAGTTTTTTTAGGACTAGTCAATGAAATATTGCTAACAAGCTGTAAACACAATGATTCACTCTGCATTGACCGTATAACCGAAGTATTCCCTTGCGGCGGCGGAATAAACCGCCAGCGCACGGCAAAGTCCGGCAATTTCGTCGCTGCCCGCGGCTTTATTGGCGCAGTAGGTCGTAACGCTGTATGTTATCACGCGGTCGTACCTCAACGTGCCGTCTGCGGCTATCTCGCAAAGGCGGAAATAATATGTATCAACCAGTTTTTTTGCCGATATACCGTCAAGCACGAACACACCGTCGGCATGGTCAAGCATAGTACGTCGGTTTTCTATACGCAAAAGCTCATCGGCGGCAGCACCGGATGCGCCGAGCGCCTCGACCTCTGCCTGTGTCCACACGAGCAGGCGGTATGTTGCGCCCGCTTCCAGTCCGGTCGCGCGCATACGTATGCCAACGCGGTCGAGCAGTTCAAGGCTTGCGGATGTAATGTGCGCGGTGCTTGAGTAATTCACCACGGGGGCGGTCCCTGCGCGGCGGAAAAGTTCATCCTCGGGATACACGGGAGGCGTTCTGCCCTCCTCCGGCAATACCGAATCGGCGGGTGAGGCGGTATTATAGCCGAAATACTTCTGCGCCGCCGCGCCGTAGCCCATCATTGCCGACAGCAGTTTATCCAGCTTACGGCGGGAGTCGCCCGTGCCGCCGCCGTACATATTTGCGGCATAGCGTGTGACCGAGTAGTTTACCTCCTCCGAGCGGCGTTCAAAAACGCGTCCGGTATCATCGGTCGCCGTGGCAAGAACATATGCATACACGGTATCCGCCATCTTTTTGGGCGGAATGCCGTCGGTATTGAAATAAAGGCTTCCCGAGGCATCCGAATACGTCATCGGGCTTATGTGCGACTCGTCGCCTATCCGCCACACGAGCGACACAGTGATATCTCCGCTTTTAAGTCCGGTGGTATCCGTTATCGTTGCGCCGAAGCATATTGCCACGTTATCCGATATCGAAAGACTCGCCGAGCGCATGAATATCGAAAACGCCGAGCTATAAACGAACCTTTCGTTCGATGCCTCTGAGTTTATAAACGGGTCGCTCTCAAACGCGGGAAGTTTTTTTTCCGAGCGCAGTTCGCCGCCGTCCAGTATCACCTCGGCTCCGCCGAGTCCGTGTGCAGCGCAATCAAGCGATATACCGTCGGTAAGTGTGATCTTTTCATCTCCGGGTGTACGTGTGAGCAGCAATCTGACCTCACTGCCGGTATTGCCCGGCTCGTTCACCTGCTTTGCGGCGTTTGTCACGGCGTCCGCAAGGCTCGAATACCCGTATCTTGCGATATGCGCGCCGCCCTCATAATGGTCATACACTACGGCAGGAAGTGTCGGATCGGCTGCCGGCTCCATAT
>CAUABN010000117.1:0-5090 GCA_958427275.1 uncultured Anaerotruncus sp. | reverse complement strand
CGCAAGCTCGAATCGACCGATCACTGTCCGCCGATACATGATGCATGCGCGCCGCTTCACAGTTTCTCGCCTCCTGATTTATGTTGGCATAATATTATAACACTGTATGAGTGTTATATTAACTCCAACAAATTTGTATTTTGTCAACCTTTTTTGACCATAATTCAGTTTTTTCTCAATGTTAGCGCAGGCGAATGTCCTGTATTCAAAATCCGCCGTCCGGCATGTTGATTCAGCTGCAAAAACATCGAGTTTTTGTGGCTGAATATGTTTGCGTAGTATGAATAATGAAGTCTGAACTCACAATGGCGCAAATGGGAGTTCAGAGTCTCCGATAAAAAATTTGCAGTGACAACCGCAAGGTTGTCCTTCTTTTGTTGGTGACTTGTCTTACGACTCGGACTCCCAACGAGAGGCATTTGCCTCGGCGGTGTTCATTCGTCGGGGTAAAGTCCAATATCGTAGGGGCGTTAAAAAGCTCATGTTGAGCTTTTTAACACCCACTGCTACCTTTTATTCTGCTTCGTGACCGTGAACGACCAGCTCACGGGTGTTTATCGCATCAAGTCCCGTGGTATTGCCGTTGACTTCTCCTCCGCGATAGATGCCTATGCGGATGTATTTGCCGGACACGCCCGCCATAGAGAAGAGCACTTCGACCGTGGGGGTTTTGCCGTTCCACGGGTCGGCGGTTTTGCCGCTGACGCTCTTCAGAGACGCGCCGAGAACATCATAACAGGCTGATTCTACCTTGGTCCATGTCACGCCGTCGTCGCTTACGAAAACGTCCTGTGCCTGCGGGAAGCCCTTAAGACTGCCCGACATATAGCCGATGGCGTCAAAGGTCATTTTCTTGCCGAAATTCAGCGTTATAAGCCCGGTGTAGTGCGAGCTGTTATCCATTTCGCCGGTTATGCGGTACATATCCTCGTCAAAGAACATGGCAGCCATGTAGGACGAGCCCCAGTGACCGTTTACAAGGTTCATCACCGAGTTTGTAACGCCTGCGGCGGTGCTCGTGTTTATCGTTCCCTTTTTGCTTGCGTCCATGCTCAGTATTCCGATGACGGATACACCGTATCCGATGTCGGCAATATCAGCCTTCTGCGCATCGGTAAGCTCATTGTCCGAGCATTCGGACGACGCGACCTTATCCTTGTCGCCGCGTATACCCGAGAACGTCTTACCGGCATCGGTCTTGAGCGTCATCCATCCGTCGCCGGTAACGGCAGAATCGCGCATTACGACCGAGATTATCGGTGACGACGGCACGGAGGTGAGCATTTTTGTCTTTGTGGAATCAACATATGACTGCTTTGCTACATAAACAACACCGACCGATGACGTGCGGTAGCTTTCGTCTACCGGCGCGCCCTCACGCACGATAACGGATGCCGCCTCGCGCAGCGTGGTGGCGTATGAGGAATTGACCGAGCCGTCATATGTGAGTGTGGCGGGATCAACGCCGAAAATACTGCCGAAGATCGTCCACGCTATCAGATAGCTGCCGTTGGGCCCCGGGTGCTTGCTGTCGGTATGGTAAAGCTCGATGTTGGGGTTTTCGGTAAACACCTTTGTGAACGCCGCACCGGCGTACATTACGGGAATGTTCAGCTCGGATCCGATGGCGGCATACGCGGCGCGGAGCTTCATCTCCATGTCCGCGGTGCTCTTGCCGTACTGGGCAAGTCCGGAATGACCTGTTTTGTAGCCCCATGTTTCGTACAGCCACAGCTCGGCGCCGTGAGCGTCGATGAGCTTTTTGAACTCACGGCAGGAGTCGTAAAAATTACCCGGATCGGATATGGGCAGATAGCTCTGCTCCTGAATGATAACAATGTCATATTTGTTGGCATTCAGCTTTGAGCGCAACTGCTTGCCGTAGGTATCTTTTTCATCAAGGAACATGCGGAGTGTGTACGCACCCTTGTAAACGGTATCAACTACCACATTGTAGCCGGCATTTTTGGCTATGTTGTAGAAAATGCCGTTCGACTTGTTCATATCGTTGTAATATGTAAAGCTGTTGCCGATGAAAAGCACGCGGTATTTCGCCGACTTGTCGCGCGGTGTGAGCACGGCAGGTGCCGGCGCTGTGGTTTCGGTGGTCTCCGGGACAGTGGTTTCAGGATCGGGCGCTGTGCTGTTATCGGGCGTCGGCGCTGCGGTCGTATCCGGCTCCGAGGTCGCGTCATTTCCCGTGCCGCCGTTGCAGGCACAAAATGCTGTCAGTACAAATGTCGCGGTCAGAAGCGCGGCAATTATTCTTCGTAGATTTTTCATAGCTGTGATCTCCGTATTTTCTGATATAGTGTGCCTTGGCACACATGGTATAATTATAACATACCGATGCGGCGTACACCAAAATATATCACATTAAATGAAAACTATATCACAGAGTGACGTATAAAAATGGGGCTGCCAGAGACGCGGACAGCCCCATAAAATGGTGCCTGGCGCCGCTTTCCGGTCAGGCAATCTTATTTTTTGTCTTTGGTAAAGGTCAGGGAATCGACTTTGATATAGTCCTTGCCGATCTCAAGAGAGGACTCGCCGCCGTAGGACTTTGCCTCTTCATCACCGAACGTCATGGTGATGGTGGTCTTGTCTTTGCTTATCTCATATGTTCCCTCGCTTGTGCCGGTCTTACCGGTGAGTGAGAGCTTGGGATAGGTGAGCGTCACCTTGCCGCCGGATTTGAATTCCAGTGACAAGCCGAGCAACTCGTTGGTGTACTTTCCGGAAAGAGAGTTGCCGCAGGCACCGAGGAGTGCGGTGAGCATCAGCGCTGCCATAAGCATGGCTGTGATCTTAATGATCTTTCCCGTGGTTCTGCTTTTTGTCATTTTGTTTTCCTCCATTGTGTCCGGGCTGTATGCCGCGGAGCATTTGGCGCGTCGTCATTTCCGGACGCACCTTTTTAATATTATACCATGTGCTTGTTGGTCTTGTCAATGCCGATCGGTAACAATATAAGCATATTTGACCGATATGAAAATATTTTTCGACAATACGGTGTAAAAAACTGATACGTGAGGTAACGGCACTTGAAAAATCCCACGGAAGATGCTATAATGAGTTTATCTTTAGCGAGTGGGGGAGGTGCTGCCATGCTTGCGATATTCATGACGATAGAAAACGACGGCGAGCGAAGGCTTGCTGAGGAGCTGTATCTCTCATACCGCGGCAGGATGTACGGCATCGCGTATTCGGTGCTGCATAACCGTGAGGATGCCGAGGACACCGTGATGGACGCTGTTTACAGCATCGTAAACAATATTTCCCGTTTTATATCCCTGCCGCGAAACAAAACCGAGTCCTTGATAGTTATAATAGTCAGGAACGCCGCAATAAACCGATATAACCGCAACCGCCGCAGGGGCGTGCTTCCGCTTGACGAGGAGTATGAAAATATTCCGGACAGCGATCCGACTCCCGCGGAAATGTTCGGCGAAGCCGAGGACTATGAGGCGCTGCTTGCCCGAATACGTTCGCTTGAGCCGATATACCGCGATGTACTGCTTCTGAAATATCTTGACGGCTGCGACAACGCCGCGATAGCGGCGCTGACGGGCGTGACCGAAACGACGGTCCGCGTGCGGCTTATGCGTGCGCGCGCACAGCTTTCAAAGCTGCTTGACGGAGGTGCCGACGATGGAAAATAAGAATATATCCGCAGCTCTGCGCCGCATTGAGCTTGACAATGCAGCCGAGCTTGAGGGAGCGCCGCACAGCCACAGATTTTCCGGTGAGTTCGACCGTCGCGCTCTCGCCGTTTGCCGCGGCGAGGCGCCTGCCGGGCGGCGGACGCGCCGCATTTCACTGCGTGCCGCGCTGTTGATAGCGGCGCTTGTCTGCATCCTTCTTGCGGGGTGTGCCGTTGCGGTGTATAAGTATTTTACCAGATATATACCCAATTACGGTATCGTAGATATGTTCAGCGATGTCAGAATGTTCGCGACCGAGGAGGAGCTCGACGTGGGCGATATGAAGGTCGAAACCGTTTTGTATATCAGGGACGGCGACTCCGGTACAGTCCGTCTTTGGGCATCCGGTCCCGCGCTGTCAAGAGGCTGGGGAGACAACAGCTGGAGCACGACGCCGATATTCACCCTGAAAACTGACAACGGCGAGTATCCGGTCCTTGCAACGACCGCTTCGATGGGGACCGACGGCGGCTTTTATGAGTGTGAGGTGCAGAATGTCGGTGCCTTTGACAGCGCAGCGCTCGTCCGCGGCGGCTCGGAAAAAGCTCTCGCTTTTTGGGATATATCCGAGAAAGGCTATACTGTCTCCGCATGGGCGGAATATGACGGTATCACGATCAAGGCGCTTCCGCTGTATGCCAACAACAGGATCATCATTCTGTGTACGGAGGGGATCGCCGATGCAAATTACGTATCGGCGACGCTGACCGTCTGCGATTCGCTCGGGAACACCGTAAATGTCGGCTCGGGGAGCGAGGAGAACGGGGGGTTCGTATTGACCGCCGGGAAAAAGCTGCCGGGCGAGATCGTAAAGATAGAGATCGACAGCTTGCGCGTTCGCTGTGCACTGCCCGAAAAAGCCGGTTTTGAATTTTCCGTCCCGGCGGCTGACGGCGAGTATGCTTTGGACGGCACACTGCTCGACAGTGATGTTTTCACGGAGAAAGCCACCGGCATAAGGCGCGAAGGGGACTACGTGTACCTGACAACGAACATCGATGCACATAAGTACCTGCCGCTGACCGATTTTTATGTTTATTATGATTCTACCGATGTGCGTATCGAGGATCAGTACATGGTCGGGACCTATACCGTAGTTTATAAGCTGAAGCTCGGCTCCGGTACCGACAGGATCGCGCTGACCGCCGGGGAATACATGTACATGATCCGCGACGCGCAGAATGAACCGCTCGGCACGATCGAGATCCAAAAGAGCAGGTGAAAATCCAAAGGACCGCATTAAATTTTGCGGTTCTTTTATTTTTTGAAACAGACGAGCGCGCCCGATTGTTATATAAGACAGAACCGAAAGGAGAACTGTATATGAAACGCTTGCTTTTAATGCTGACTGTCGGAGCCATGCTGCTCGCGCTTATGTCCTGC
>CAUABN010000116.1:0-5097 GCA_958427275.1 uncultured Anaerotruncus sp. | reverse complement strand
TCGCCAATGATGAAAGGTCCCTGGGGGTGTCCCTGGCCTCCCATCCCTCCGAGGTGATCCAAAGCGCCTGGGGCACCGTCACGGGACTGCGTGCCGGGAGTAAGGTCGGCGGAGTGAACATCAGACCGAAAGACAGTTACTTTGATTTTGAGATAAAGGGAATTGAGCGAATCAAAAATGGAGTTGCTTACAGCACGAGCCCGTCCGATACGATCGATCCCGCGTACACCTATCGGATAAAACTGGTGGGCACGGGCAAACAGGGAATGTCTTTCCGCAACGGTCCGGAGCATTATGATATCACATTTCACTATTATCTCAACACGAATGTCAAGCTGCGAATGAATAACGATTTTAACACCGCCGCGGACTATAAGGAAGTACCGTATAATGTATCCGCGAAGGCATATACCATTGATCTGACACCGGAGCCGGATGTCGTCAATTATGACTATCTGTCACTGGGCGCGCCCTATCCCTGGGCGGGCGACAAGCCGGAATTCAACAACATTTGGATCACGGGAGTCCCCGGCGGCGTCACGGTTCGGAATTATTCCTGGTTTGATGTCGAAAGCGGGGCGCGGCTGGGAGAAAATACGCCCTTTGCGGCGGGCAGATCCTACCGCTTCGAGGTGATTCTGGATTGTGAGGACGGTTATTATTTAGCCGACCCCGAGATCATGGACGCCTATGTGAACGGAAATAAGGCACTGGTCACCAAAGCAGCAGGAAACGGAGTTGCCCTTACGGTCGAATATTCCCTTGCCGTTTCCTCCGGATTACGCGGACAGGTGGTGAGCTTCCACGATGACAGCGATGTGACCGTCGCCCTGTTTGCCGACGGCAGCGCGCAGCCCCAATACACCACAACGGTGCCCGCCGGTGAAAATAGCGGCGGGAAATATACCGCAGTTTACGACATCCCCGGGGTTGCCGCCGGTACCTACACCGTGCAGGTGTCGAAGAAGAACCACGTCACCCGGGAGTATACCGTGACGGTGGGCGGCGATACGAAGACGCAAAACGCGGAGATTTGGCTGCGGGGAGATGTGAACGGCGACGGCAAGGTGAACAAGGATGATGCCATTCACCTTCTGAAGCACGTCATGCTTCCCGCCGTTTACAAGATAAATCAGTCCGGAGATATGAACGGCGACGGCAAAATGAACAAGGATGACGCCATTCATCTTCTGAAGCACGTCATGCTTCCCGCGATCTACACGCTCAAATAAAAAATCAAATGAAAAGAGCTTGGTCATGAACAAGCTAATTACAACCATATTCCTTTGTCTCGTTATGGTTGTAGCAATGCTTGTATCTGCAGTACCTGTATTTGCTGAAACGTCGGCGCATCCGCCGGTCACCTTTACAATCAAACCGGACAAAACCACCGCGAAACCCGGCGACACCATCACCTATCAGGTGTTTGTGGGCCCGGTTGAAAACCTGAGAACCGCACAATTTGAACTGGTGATCCCGGATGGGTTGGAGTACACCGGCGGCAGCAGTCCGGAAGGACTGACAGCCAAAATGAATGCATTTTCAGCGGCGTACACATCCGACAGTAAGATCTTTGTTCTTACCGGTACCGGAGAGTATACCAGCACCGAGGATACGCTGCTGGCAACCATTACATGCAAGGTGAAGGAGGGCGTAGCCGCCGGGAAGAAGCCTGTTGTTACGGTTATTAATGATGAAGCAAACTTCTTCTTTGCCGATTCGGACAACAAATATCCGGTACTGCGCGGCGGGAACAACACTGTATTCCCGCAAAAAGAGAGCAAATAACCGCTAATATCGGAAAATCAAGCCAAAGGATTTAAGCAAAGGGTGGGACGAAAGCCATCCGCCATCGCCCTTTTGTTTTTCCAAAGAAAATCAAGATAATCAAACGGTTTGGTTTTCTTTGGAAAGGCATTGTTATGTAGTACCCGAGAAGGTACTCGGCTTTAAAAACATCTGTATTTTTGTGAAGGAGGAAACGAAATGAAAACAAGTAAACGAAATCGAGGGCTCAGCTTTTTGCTGGCGCTGATCATGCTGGTCGGCATGCTGCCGCTTTCTGTGCTGTCAGTCGGCGCTGAAAGCGGCGGTAAGAATGCGGTCGGCGCTCCACGGGTGGCAGAGCGCGCCTCTTCGTCGTGGTATCCCGCGCTGACCAATTTGGTCGAGGGAACGGAGATAAACTACGGGTACGTCTATTTTTTCTATAAAAACGGCAATGTAGACCGACGTTCGGTCGCTTTAAGCCCGGAGAAGTGCAGGACTAACAAGAATTTACTCGAATACTATAGTAGCACTACAAATCTTCAACGGGTTGTGTCCTACGATAACGGCATCCTTTCGTATTGGACGCGTACCGAGAATGATTTTCTGGATCTTTCGGGGCTTGAGGGTCGGTCTCTGACGCTGGTTATGTTCGACCATCTGGAGCTGTCCGCCCTGTATGCTCCCGGCGTCGATCTGAAGCTGATGCTGACCGACGGCGCCATTGTCACCTTCCGCCACAGCACCCGGTATAAGAACAAGACCGCCTACTGTCCCCAAAACGGTGTGACCGGCGCGGTCATCGATCTGGCGAAGTCGGAGGGAAGCTTTAGCGGCTGCGGCACCTTTGAGCTGCTCGGAAACGGAAAGCTCCGTATCTTAACAAAGGATTCCCCCAAGAAAACCAGCCCCGACTATGCCATCGTGGCGAAAAACACATCGGTCCTGGAGGATACCGAGTTGGGTATTAGCTGCGGCAACAGCCACAGAGATGTGAATACCCTGATCCAGACGATCACATTCACCATCGACACAACCAAGAGTGTTACCCTTAATATCGCAAACCCCAAGTTTAACGCCGCCCCGTGGGGCTGCCATATGAACAACTTCAAGATTCTCAACGCGAAGGACCTGGACGTCTCCGCGGATCGGGGAGCCGGCGTATTGAAATTTATCGGCGACAACGGCGAATCCGACCCGGTGAAGATGTTTAAGCATTACAGGAGCATCGGCAAGATCGGCAGCGAATGGAGTATATCCGGAGGAACCAACAGCGCAGACCACTATGTTCTGACCATAGATCACGGCAACGATGACCCGCGGATACGCTACAGCCTCAACCTCAAGGAGGTGAAGGGCGGCACTGTCATAAGGGATCTGGAGGCGGGTCTGGGCTATGAGATGTCTGCGGAGATCCTGTATATGCCCCAGTGGATGCAAAAGCTGAAGGATGCGGGAAGGATCGAATTCTATTTCTTCGGACGCCTGTCTAATCCGGGTGTGCAAGAGGGCTATGAAGCCGCCTATTTGTATGACTTTTATGTGGACCGCATCGGAAAACACGGTATAGAGTTCTACTGGGTCTGCAAGTCGGCGACCGATCCTGACAACCATGTCTTCGACTTTACGGGTCTGCTGAAGGATTACGAACTCACAAATCGGGGACCCCTTTATTCTACACGTACCTGCTTTGATGTGATGATGACCGAAAAGGTCGGCGGTACACGCTACATATATAGCGTAAAGCTTCAGCAGGCGGGCGGCGAATTTACCGAAGCGACCAGCGCCACCCACAAGATCTCCATGCATCCGGAGACATTGGCAGAATGCTATCACATTCCGTCACGGTATGGTATCCCCTCCAGGTGGACGTATTGGTCCAGTTCGGATGCGTATACTATGGAATTCTTTATACAACCACGGCACGGATACGAATTCGTCGGGTCGTCTGTGTTGTCATCCCAAGGAATTAAGCTGAATGTGCAGAATACAAAGGTTACAGAAAAAAAACTTGTCAAATTTGAATCTGCCGCAGACCTAAAAATCAGCCTTGTGGCAAAGCGAAGGCTGACCGATGTGCGCGGCACGCTCAAGAATTTCCGTCTCGGCACTGACGCCGGGTTTACGGAGCTCGTATCGAATGAGCCAAAAAAGTATACCTTCAAAAATACAGTGGTATACGATGTCGCCTATGGCTCTTACGGCGTAGAGGCCGGTCAATTGCGTGAAGGCGATACGTGTTATGTCTACTTCGATGTTGAGCCCGGTTTTGGCTATTATCTCCCCGAAAATGCTTCGGTAAAGGTGATCCTGCCCGCAGGCTACAAAGCCAACGGGATATTCGACAATGCGGAAACATACAGCACGGTCTATAAGGGCGATTGGTACAGCTACTCAGATATACTCCGGAAATACCGGACCTCCCGACTGTTGGAGCCGAACAGCGAGGGAAAGGAATACGGGACCGATATCCTTATACAGGAGCCTAAGGTGGGGGACCGCCCCGCTGAGTTTGCCGACTATGAAAAGCCGACGAGCCTGCCGAATAATATGAAGGTGCTGTCGATGCAATGGCTGGGACCCGATCAAAAACCGATGAGGAAATTTGACAAATTTGAGGTCGGAAAAACGTATTTTCTCGATCTTCGTATCGGATTTGAGGGCGGCGAAGAAAAGGGCTATGTATACCCGAAAAATTATAGAGATTTCAAGGTGAACGGTAAGAGCTTAAACCAGTGGATGGAATATGACGACAATACAAACGGGCATTTCTTGCAGGTGTATGACTCCTATAAGCTGGTTGACCCCAGCGCCGGCGGGACGCTCACCGGCACGGTGAAGAGCTTTGGTTCCACCACCGACCCGGTGACGGTGCAGTTGTTTAAGAGCGGCTCCTCTTCGGCGGCGTATAACACCACCGTCAAGGGGACCTCCGCCTCCTACACCATTTCCGGCATCGTTCCCGGCACCTACACCATGAAGGTGTCGAAGAAGAACCATGTCACCCGGGAGTATACGGTGACAGTGTCCGCCGGCACGCAGACCCAAAACGCACAGATTCATCTGCGGGGGGATGTCAACGGTGACGGTGCAGTCAACAAAGACGATGCCCTGCTCCTGTTGAAGCACACTATACTTCCCTCGGTGTACACGATAAACCAGTCGGGAGACATGAATGGCGACGGTGCGGTCAACAAAGCCGACGCACTCCACCTTCTCAAGCATACAATACTCCCTGCGGCATATCCGCTGAAATAAAATAAACTATAAAAGGAGATAACACATGGGACTTATCAAAGCCGGGATCGGAGCACTGGGCGGTACGCTTGC
>CAUABN010000115.1:0-5107 GCA_958427275.1 uncultured Anaerotruncus sp. | reverse complement strand
TGTCTACGGCAACCGCGTCAAGTGCAAGGTCGTAAAAAACAAGGTCGCCCCCCCCTTCCGCACCTGTGAATTCGACATTCTTTACGGCAAGGGTATATCCCGCGCCGGCGAGGTGCTTGACATGGGCGTGAGCCTCGGCGTGGTTCAGAAGAGCGGCTCGTGGCTCTCGTACAACGGCGAACGCCTCGGTCAGGGACGCGACAATGCGCGCCGCACGCTTGAGGAAAACGCCGCGCTGTTTGCGGAGATCGAAAACAAGATCCGTTCGATGGGCGATGAGCTTGCCGAGAAATCGGCTGAATTCGAGCTTGAAGAGGACGACGGCGGAGACGATCTTGACATAAGACTCTCCGACGACGAATGACCCCGGCGAAACGGCTCAAAAAAATATAAAATGCGGCTCCCGGCGTTAAAAACTCGGGAGCCGCCTGTGTAGAAGGCTATGACCATAAAAGTAGTATCGGTCCGCGAGGCGGACGGCGGCGGGGCTGTGATCCTGTCATTTGAAATATCGGCGGACGGGGACGGCAGAAGCGAGCGCCGCTCGCTTCTGCTCACCCTGCCGCAGTACCGCGAGAGGCGCCTGCGCCGCGGCGACACACTGTCGCCGGAGGAATTTGACGAGCTTGAAGCGATGTCGGAGACCGCCGCCGCCACGTGGCGAGGCGCGGGAATACTCGCATACGGGGCAAATTCCCGCAGGACATTGCAGCGCAAGCTGATCACCAAGGGTTTTTCGCGAGAGGCTGCCGACGCGGCAGTGACTGCCCTTTCGGACGACGGTCTTATTGACGAAAAAAAAGCCGCACTGCGCGAGGCGGAGCGGTGCACAGCGGCGCTGCGCGGCAGAAAATATATTTCCGCGCGGCTTTTTTCACTCGGATACAGCGGAGATGCCACCGTCGATGCCGACGAATACCTTGATTCGGTCGATTTCCCCGAACTTTGCGCAAATTATATCGAAAAGAAATACGGCGGCGCGCTTCCGCGCGAGCCGCGCGAGCGCGACCGTGCTGTCGCCGCGCTCATGCGCCGCGGCTTTACCGGCTCCGATATACGCACGGCGGTGAAAATGCTGAGTTCTGACGAATAACGACAACGGAGCCGGTGCGCATCTGCGCCGGCTCCGTTACGTCGTATATTTCACTTCCGTTCCGCAGCGCGGTGTGCAAGCTCAAGCGCGACGTAAAAATGCGAAAGTCTCTCGTCGTGCGGCATATCGGAAAGATATGAGCTTTCCCGGCTTGCGGCGTCGAGATTGTCGGCGCGGTAAAGGAAGTTATAAAGCCCCAATCCGTAAAAATCCGCGACCGCCTGCACCGCGCTGACCTCCATTTCGACAGCTATACGGCCCTCAGCGCGGCGACGGGCGCAAAGCACATCGGTTTCGCGATAGAATGCGTCGGTCGTCCATGTTCTGTCTGTGACATATCCTATCCCGAGCGAATCGAGCACCGAGGCAACAAAAACGTGATTTTTCACCTCGATATAGTCGGCGGACGGCGCGTAGTGATAACTCACGCCCTCGTCGCGGTATGCGTGCGTGGGGACGATCAGCTTCCCGGGTACGATCGACGAATCAAGCCCGCCGCAGGAGCCGAACATTACGAATTTGCGGCAGGAATAAACATAGCTTATCTCCTCGGCGAGCGCCGACGTGATCGGCGCGCCGACGGTCGTCTTCACAACGCCGATATCCGTGCCACGGACACGGTAGACAGGAAAATAGCATGAAACACATCTGATGCGGTCGGCTTCAAGCGGTTCGACCACTCCGTCGCCTATAAGCGCGTCCATGATATTCTGCGAAAAATTTATCAAGCAGACGTCAAGAGCATGCGGGCTTTTCTGATATGCGTCGGCGGGCGTTATCAGCGGCTTGCCGACGGGATCGAACGAATCTGTTATGCTCTTGGTCCTGCTCCTCCGTGTGTTTTTATTATCAGAATTCCTTTGCCCACTTCACGGCAAGGTCGATCCAGCACTCGGCGTGCGGCATGAGGCTTGCGGGGTTCTGAGAATATGTGAACTCGTTGCAAAGCGACAGACCGTGCTTTCCGGCGGGGAAAACGTGAAGCTCAAACGGGATCTTATGAGCGGAAAGCGCCGCGGCATACATCAGCGAATTTTCTACCGGTACGGTGGCATCGGTCGCCGTGTGCCAGATGAACGCAGGCGCGGTCGTGTCATCGACATGGCGCTCAAGCGAAAAGCGCTCTATGTCCTCATCGGTAAGCTCGTTATGACCCGAAAAATTCTTCACCGAGCCTTTGTGCGCCTTGTCGCCGCCGGTGATGACGGGATAGCAGAGGATAGTTCCGTCGGGGCGGTTTATCCCTTCGGGGCATTCGCCCGCGCTGACGCCTATCGCGTCGCGAACCTCGGGAATGTTCCAGAGCGTGCCTGCCGATGCGGCAACGTGTCCTCCGGCGGAAAAACCGAGGATGAACACCTTGGACGGATCTGTGCCGTATTCCTCGGCATGGTCACGCACAAATTTTATGGCAAGTCCCGCCTCGATGAGCGGAGCATATCCCACAGCGCCCGCGCTCGTTTCGGTTTTCTGCTGTCCCACAGTGTAGCGAAGCAGAAAAACATTCATGTTTTTGGCAAGGAACTGCATCACAATGGGTTCAGCCTCGCGGTCGGAGAGGAAATGGTACCCTCCGCCGGGGCAGACCACGACTGCGCGGCGCGGCGCGAGCTTTAGCTCCGGCGTGTTGTCAACTATGTACGCGGTTATCGTTGCACCGCGGTAATCGGGTGAAAGTTCAAACGTTTTGTTTATCATGATGGCGTCTCCCTTTTCGTGACCTTGGCTGTGCCTGTGTTTTCAGTGTCACCTTTGAGAATATTATATCACCCCGCGGCATTCTTTGCAATGGCTGCGGGGAATTTTATTTTATTGAAGCCAACTATTGTCGGCAGGACCGTCCGGATGCCGTTGCCGCCACGTGCATCCGGGCGTTTTATTTTTGAGTTCCGTTCCCCGCGCGAAATAAAAATCAGAAAAAACTTTACCCGGCATCAAAAAAAGCTTCGGGGAATATGGTATAATATAATATAGTAAAACTACTTTTCCGGAGGTCTCAAATGAATTACAGAGAAATTTCCCCTTACGAGCTTGACATACACGCCAGCCGCGCGATAGGCAAGGAATGGATGCTCATCGGCGCGGAGCACGGCGGGATCGTCAACGCAATGACGGCAAGCTGGGGCTTTATCGGCGAGCTGTGGCAAAAGCCTGCCGCGATATGCTTTATACGCCCGCAGAGATACACCTTCCCGCTCGTTGACGGCGCAGAGCACTGGTCGCTCTCCTTCTTCGGCGGCGAGCGGCACAGCGAGCTTGCGTATTTCGGCGCAAACAGCGGCAGAGACGGCGACAAAGCGGCGGCGTGCGGTATGGAATATGCCTATACCGGGGTCGGCGACGTGCGCGTGCCTTATCTCGACAGCGCCCAAACAGTGCTGATATGCCGCAAAATGTACGCGGACGACATAAAGCCGGAATGCTTTACCGATGGTTCCATAATCGGCGCATGCTATCCCAAGCGCGATTTTCACCGCGTTTTTGTGGGCGAGATCGTAAAATGCCTCGTCCGTGCCGACTGACCAAAGTCAGTTCGCCATAAATCTTTTTATAGCATCAAGCGTGCTGTCGCTGATGTCGTGCTCCATTTTGCAGGCGTCGGCGGCAGCAGTTTTTTCATCAACGCCGAGCTTTACAAGAAATCCGGATATCACCGTGTGCCGCTCATAGATCGCCGCCGCGATCTCGTGACCGGAGGGCGTGAGCGTGAGGTGCCCGTCTGGGTTCATTTCAAGATATCCGTCACGGCGCAGAATGCCCACGGCGCGGCTGACGCTGGGCTTGGAGAAGCCCATGTATTCGGCAACGTCGAGCGAACGGACGCTTCCTTTTTTCTGTGTCAGTATGAGAATGGTCTCAAGGTACATCTCCCCCGATTCCTGGATCTTTACGAGCTTATCCATATCGTGCGCTTCTTTCTTTTATATATTGTATTGAATTATATCACACATTTCAGTGAAAATCAACATAAAATTATGTCCGCGGCACATTTGCGCCGCGGACATATCATATTTTTATAATGCTGAAAGGTTCAGTTTTCTTCCTTTTCTTCGGACTCGCCGGCTTCCTCATCCTCGTCAAAGCACGGATGATCGCATTCGTCGCAGTTGAAGTCGCAGTCTTCGTCCCAATCCTCGTCGTCCTCGTCGTGGCAGCAGTCGCAGTCACAGTCGTCTTCACCGTAAACAGCGCTCTCAACCGAGCCGAGATCCTCGTCAAGCTCCTCAACATAGTCGTTGAGGTATTCAAGATCCTCGTCGATCTCGCCCACTGCGTCGGTGATGTCGCCGAGCAGCTCGAGCATTGCGGTAAGGAGCTTGCCCTCCGCGGTGGTCTTGTCGATGTTAAGGCCTTCAGCCAGTCCTTTGAGATATGCGGCTTTTTCGCTGAGCTTCATTCTGATTACCTTCCCTTTCGGTATTTTTATTTTATCCGTTTCCGGATCAGGCACGTGAGAGATACTCGCCTGTGCGGGTATCGATCTTGATAACGTCGCCGCGGTTGATGAAGAGCGGTACCTTTATCTCGGCGCCGGTCTCAAGAGTTGCGGGCTTGAGAGTGTTGGTTGCGGTGTTGCCGGCAAAACCGGGATCGGTGTCGGTAACCTCAAGCTCTACGAATGTGGGCGGCTCAACGTTGAATACCTTGCCCTTGTAGGAGACGAGCTTGCACATCATTTCTTCCTTCACGAATTTGAAGGAATCGGGGAGAGAGGATTTGTTGAGCGGCGTGGTGTCGTAGGTCTCCATATCCATGAAGTAGTACAGATCGCCGTCGTTGTAGGAATACTGCATGTCCTTTCTCTCGATATAAGCGCTGTCGAACTTATCTGTGGGGCTGAAAGTCTTTTCGACCACGCCGCCTGTGATAACGTTCTTCAGCTTGGTACGGACGAATGCCGCGCCCTTGCCGGGCTTTACATGCTGAAATTCAATTACCTGATAGACGCTGCCGTCCATCTCAAAGGTGATGCCGTTCTTAAAATCACCAGCGATTACCATTAAATAATACCTC
>CAUABN010000114.1:0-5125 GCA_958427275.1 uncultured Anaerotruncus sp. | reverse complement strand
ATCGCCATGACAAATATGTTCAACACGATATCCACAAACATTCTCCTGCGCCGACGCGAGTTTGCAATGCTCAAATCGGTGGGAATGACGGGCGGCGGCTTCCGCAGAATGATGAACTTTGAGTGCGCAAGATACGGCATTCAGGGGCTTGCGTGGGGGCTTCCGGCTGCGGTCGCCGTGACGTTCCTGATATGGCGAAGCATCTCAAATGCATATGAGATCGGATTTTATATCCCGTGGTACAGCGTTGCCATAGCCGCAGGCAGTGTGTTTGCCGTCGTATTTGCCTCAATGATGTATTCAATGCGTATGATAAAGAAGGATAATCCCATAGATGCGCTGAAAAACGAAAATCTTTGATGAAATGTGCTTGACATTGGTGCGGCGTGATGATATAATTATCGCATATTTTTCAAAAAAACGAGGTGATACTTCATGCCGCTTATACTGCCCGAGGGCTACCGTTCGCGTCTTACCGCACGTCAGACGCAGATCGCTATCAAAAAGGTAAAGGATTTCTTTCAGACCGATCTTGCCAATCAGCTCAATCTCCGCCGCGTTTCCGCGCCGGTGTTCGTTGATTCCGCGACCGGACTCAATGATAATCTCAACGGTGTGGAGCGTCCCGTTTCATTTGACATAAAGAACTGCACCGGGAGCTTTGAGGTCGTGCATTCGCTTGCAAAATGGAAGCGCTTTGCGCTTAAAAAGTACGGCTTTGCTCCCGGAGAGGGACTTTATACCGATATGAACGCTATCCGCCGTGATGAGGATACCGACAATATACATTCGGTATTCGTCGATCAGTGGGACTGGGAAAAGGTGATACTTAAATCCGAGCGCACGCGCGAGACGCTTCACTCCACCGTGCGTTACATATACGACGCACTGCGTCAGACCGAGAATTACATAGCCGATGACTACAACTTTATCGGTCATCTGCTCCCGCCGTCGATCACATTCGTTACCACGCGCGAGCTGGAGATGAAATACCCGTCCCTTACCCCCAAGGAGCGCGAGTACCGCGCGGCACGTGAATACGGCGCGATATTCCTTGAAGGGATAGGCGGAGCGCTTGCCTCCGGAAAGCCGCATGACGGCAGAGCGCCCGACTATGACGATTGGGAGCTGAACGGTGATATAATCGTCTACTATCCCGTGCTTGATATTGCGCTTGAGCTTTCAAGTATGGGCATACGTGTGGATGAGGACGCTATGCGCCGCCAGCTTGATATCGCGGGCTGTCCCGAAAGAGCGGAGCTGCCTTTCCACCGCGCGTTGCTTGCGGGCGAGCTGCCGTATTCTATCGGCGGCGGTATCGGACAGTCAAGAATATGTATGTTCTTCCTCCGCAAAGCGCATATCGGCGAGGTCCAGGCATCCTGCTGGCCGGAATCGGAGACCGGAGCGTGCGAGAACGCGGGAATATTCCTGCTTTGAAATGAAATAACAGCAAGGCTGAGCCGCATGCGTCTCAGCCTTGCTGTTGTTATTCATCTGTACTTTTATCGTCGGAGTAAACCTTTATGCCTGCCATCCTGCCGAAATCGCGGAATCCGTCTACCTCACCGCGCTGTATCGCGCCGTATATGCGGTATTTCAGCCCTCGGTTTTCGCGGTCCAGACGCGCCAGAAACTGCTTCATTTCCTCGCGCTCGGTGTGCTTGTCCGCCGGACAGGTCGAGGTCACAATGGGCAGCCCTTCTTTTTTGGCAAAGTATCGTATATCTTTTTCGGGCATGTATATCATCGGACGTATAACGGTGACATTGCTGCGCGAAAGAAAAGTGACCGGGCTGAAAACACCGATCCTGCCCTCGTAGAACAGATTGAGCATGAATGTTTCGACAACGTCGTCAAAGTGATGCCCAAGGGCGACCTTGTTGCATCCGAGCCTTGAGGCGGCGTTGTTTACCGCGCCCCGGCGCATTTTTGCGCAGAGCGAGCAGGGATTGTGTTCCTTCCGGTATTCAAACACGACCTTTGAAATATCGGAGGGGATAATGTGGTACTCAACGTCAAGACTGCGGCAGTAATCGGCAACGGGAGTAAAGTCCATTCCTTCAAGTCCCATGTCGATGCTGATGCCGCACAGCTCGTATTTTTTCGGGTAAAAGCGGCGCATTTCCGCAAGCGCCGTCAAAAGTGTCAGCGAATCCTTGCCGCCGGAAATGCCGACGGCTATTTTGTCGCCGTCCTCTATCATTTTATAGTCTTCGCATGCGCGGCGAATGTAGCTGAGTATTCTTTTTGTATCGCTCATTTTGCAAACAGCAGCTCCTCAAGGTCATTCGGAGATTCAAAATAATAGTCGCTTTCACGGCGCATCATCGCTTCGATGGAATTGCTTTGCCTTGCCCATCCCGCAGCGGCAAAGCGTACACCTGCCGCACGCGACATGACAAGTCCGGGTTTGAGGTCGTCTACCATTATAAGCTCATCTGCCGTGAAGCTGTTTTTCTTCATTATATCGAGCAGCGGGTATGGGTCCGGCTTGCGCTTTCCCTCACCGGTATCCCATGCATAAACGCCGTCGGGCAGGATACCGAAATTGTGCCGCCAATCGCGCAGGATGTTTTCGGTGTAGGAGTGCGATACCACAAATATCACTCCACCTGCATCGCGATATTTTTTTATTACATCGCTAAGCCCCGGAACCGCTTCCGGGATCGTCATTTTTACAAACCGTTGCCAGTTTGCAAATTCGAATTTCATTTCCTCATCGTTAAATCCGAGTATTCTTCTGAAAAACGGCTCAAATCCGGGATCGCAACAGTAATCGATAAATGTTTCATAATCATAGTGCGGCGCATCCGGGCGGAGCTTTTTCATTGTGTCGAGAAAAGCGGGATAGTTCACCTGCGGGGTAGACAGGACCGTGGTATCATCGTGGTCGAGCACAAGGCAGGGGAATTTGAGTTTCTTTATCATACAGTCACCTCATTGCGGAAATCAGACTTCGTTGAATGAGCACGCGGAATATATCCGTGCGGCGTTTTCGGTCATTTGCCGCGCTCCGCCGCCGGGATCCTTTTCCGTGTACATAATAAGCGGGCGTGTGATATCAAGTGACGGCGCGCCGCCGAGCTTGGCTTCCACTATCACAGCCGACGGGCGCGATCCGGTGTCGGGATATATCTCGGTCATTCGCTTTGGCTCAAGACCGACCGCGCGAAGCGCGCCGAAAAGATCGGCAAGGCGGCTCGGATGAAAAACACAGACGAATATGCCTCCGAAATTGAGCAGTCGAGCCGCAGCGGCGGCAAAATCGCCGATACCGCCGAACACCTCATGCCGGGCTATCAGCTTTTCCTGTGCCTCTGAGAGATGTCCCGTGTCTGCCCTCATGTACGGAGGATTGGAAAAAACAACGTCAAACCTGCCGCCCAGCATTTCGGCGCGGATATCGCGCACGTCACCGTGCTGCGGCTTGAATATTCCGTCAAGTCCGTTGAGCGCGGCGTTGCGCCGGGCAAGCTCGGCGTATTCCGGCTGAATCTCAATGGCGCGTATTTCGGGGAACTTGCCGTGCGCGGCGCAGAGCAGGGAAATAACACCGCTGCCGCAGCCGAGTTCGCACGCGCGTGTATTCGTTCTTTTCAGATAAGCGGCAAGCAGGTACGAGTCGGTGCCCCATTGCAGGCCGCGTGTTTTCTGTATAAGTGAGATGCGTTCGCCGACGGCGCAGATACGCTCGTCGGGCAACAGAGCTATTTCAGGGTGCATACAGATCTACTCACTTTTTTAATATAAAATAATAAAAACGGAGGCGCATCATTGATGATCCGCCCCCAAAAAATAACGACTCGGCGGCGGAGTGCCGCCGTTCTGATCAAGCGTTAGTCAAAGACGCCCGGTGCCGGGCACCGAAACGCCTTTATTTCTCAAAAGCAGTGGCTTGAGCCACTGCCCTTGAGGTCCGCCGCCAAAGGCGGCATTCATGATTCCTTACTCGGCTTTGGGAGCCTCGACAGGACATACACCGGCGCATGCGCCGCATTCTATGCACTTATCGGGGTCGATTACGTATTTGCCGTCTCCCTCGCTTATAGCGCCGACGGGGCATTCAGCAGCGCAGGTTCCGCAACTGATGCAGTCATCACTGATCTTGTATGCCATAGCAGTTTACCTCCATATGAGAATAGATATATTGTATCACAAATGCAGAGATATGCAAGTGCTTTTTGAAAATTAAATTTGAATCGGCAATAAAATTTAAGCAAATGATGCCGATCGGTGTCAGAAAATGCTTATTCCTCCGGAATAATGTCACCGTCATCGCTCTCATCGACGGATTGCGCTTCGTTGCGGTGCGTGCCGCGCGAGATCACGTTTACGGTGTCGCGGCGATATGCCTTGGGCGGATCGCTCGGTTTGTCGTCAAGACGAATCTTTACAGTGCCTGCAATGGGATTGTTTTCGGTCACGATACCGCGACCGTCCGCAGTCTCAACTATCGAATCTACCGGCGGCGTGAGCTTTATCTCACGCTCGTAGGTCTCGTGCTCAAAGCGCAGGCAGCACATAAGTCTGCCGCAGCATCCGGAAATTTTTGAAGAGCTGAGCGACAGTCCCTGCTCCTTTGCCATGCGTATGGATACCTGGTTGAAGTTAGGCAGGAAGCTGGCACAGCAGAGTTTTCTGCCGCAAACGCCGTAGCCGCCGAGAAGCTTCGCTTCGTCGCGTATTCCGATCTGACGCAACTCGATACGGGTGCGGAAGACCGCGGCAAGGTCCTTCACCAGCTCGCGGAAATCAACGCGCCCCGCGGCGGTGAAGTAGAATATGAGCTTGGTGTTGTCAAAGGTGTAGCTTGAGCCGACGAGTTTCATTTCAAGTCCGCGTGTGGCGATCTTCTCGGCGCAGATATTCATGGCTTCTGCCTCGCGGCGATGATTTTCCTCGTCGCGCTTGGCATCCTCCGCGGTTGCGCGGCGTCCGACGGCACGCAGTGGCTGAACTATCTCATCGTTGGAAACATATGTGTTGCCCATGCTTATCTCGCCGTACTCAACGCCGCGCGCCGTTTCGACTATCTCATGCTCGCCGCGCACGAATTTATCGGCGCCGGGAGCAATATAATATGTCTTTCCCCAATTATCAAACCGTAACCCCACAACATCGG
>CAUABN010000113.1:0-5144 GCA_958427275.1 uncultured Anaerotruncus sp. | reverse complement strand
AAGGCTATATCAAGCGCCAGCTTGCCGAGGTCCGCCGCCGCGAGCGGCTTGAAGAATACCTGCTCCCGCAGGATATCGACTATACCGAGGTCAAGGGGCTGCGCATAGAGGCGATGCAGAAGCTCTCCGCCATGCGTCCGATGACGCTCGGACAGGCGTCGCGGATAAGCGGCGTCAGCCCCGCCGATATTTCGGTGCTGTTGATACGCCTGGGACTGAAGTGACAAGGAAGACCGATATGGATGCTATAAATATCGCAAACACATTCACCGATGAGGAATTTCTGACTGAATTCCGCATTGTCACCGAAAAAAACGGGCTTTCCGGGCTTACCGCGGGCAAAGAGGCGAGCTTTTTGAGTCTCGCGCGTATGATGCTTGAGTTCAACAGCCATACGAACATCACCGCGATAACCGACCTTCCCGGACTTATCCTGTCGCATTTCTGCGATTCGCTGACTGTGGCGGGAATGCTGCCGCAGAAAGCTGCCGTTGCCGATATCGGTTGCGGCGGCGGATTTCCCACTCTGCCGATAGCGATCGCGCGGCCGGACGTTACTGTGACCGCAATAGACAGCACCGCAAAAAAGCTCGCCTTTGTCGGGGACGCGGCGCGCGGACTGGGACTTGGCAATGTTCTTCCGCAGTGTATGCGCGCCGAGGACGGATCGCATTCGGCGATATACCGTGAACAATTTGATGTGGTTACCGCACGCGCGGTATCGGCGCTGCCGGTGCTCGCCGAACTGTGCCTGCCGTATCTGAAGACATCGGGGCTGTTTTGCGCCATGAAAGGTCCGCGCGGAGCGGAAGAGCTTGCCGAGGCAGGAAATGCAATAAAAATACTCGGCGGCACGGTGCTTGAAACGAAAAAAGTCGTGCTTAAGGGCGCGGACGGTCAGGCACCGCTTGAGAGAATGCTTATCCTCGTCAAAAAAAGCTCTCCGACGCCGGACAAATACCCGCGCGCATACGGCAAGATAAAAAACAAGCCGCTTTGAGGTCGATAAGCTCTTATATGAATGATTTCTTACGAAACGGTTTCACGTGAAACATCGGCTTGGATGTTTCACGTGAAACCGTTTCTTCGAAACCGTTTCCTTGAAACCGTTTCTTCGAAACCGTTCCATAAGGAACCGTATTTGCAGCCAAAACGCAGAGCAATTCCGGCTTTCATTCATGCCGGGCGCGGCGGAAGAATATGAATTTGCACAAACGTCACCCCGGATTAAAAAAAAGTATTGAATGTGGGGCGGAATAATGGTATAATGTATGCAGGAAACGTTATGGCGCAGGTGAAAGGAAGTCAGAAGCACATGGGCAAGATCATCGCATTTGCAAACCAAAAGGGCGGAGTGGGAAAAACCACGTCCGCGGTCAATGTCGCCGCATCGCTCGGCGTACTGGGCAAGCGGGTCCTGCTCGTTGACCTCGATCCGCAGGGCAACAGCACGAGCGGTGTGGGGATAATGAAAAAAAGCCTGAAGGTGACGGTCCGCGACCTGTTGCTCAGCGACAGTGCCGACGGAAGCTGTACCGCCGCCGCTTCGGACGCCGCCAAAAAAGCTACGATAGAGACGAAATTCCGTGGTCTCGCGGTCATTCCGGCGACTATCGCGCTTGCAGGCGCGGAATTTGACCTTTTTTCGCTTGAAGAAGGCGAATATGCGCTGAAAAAATCGCTTGCAGCGGTTCGCGACGATTATGATTATATCATAATCGACTGTCCGCCGTCGCTTGGAATGCTGACGGTGAACGCACTTTCCGCCGCGGACGGCGTAGTGATACCCATGCAGTGCGAATTTTACGCGCTTGAAGGGCTTTCACAGCTTATGATAACCATAGGACGAATTCGCCAGCGGTATAACAGACCGCTCGGCGTGACCGGTATTCTTATTACGATGTACAACGGCAGGCTGCTGCTCACATCGCAGGTCATAAGCGAGCTGAAAAAGCATTATTACGAAAAGCTCTTTTCAACGGCTATATCGCGAGGCGTAAGACTTTCGGAAGCTCCGTCGTTCGGCGTTCCGGTCTACTACCATGACAAGAACAGCAAGGGTGCGGCGGAGTATCTTGACGTTGCGCGCGAGCTTGTTGAACGCATTTGACGACAGATTTTATATAATAAAAGGAAAAGGATCACAAAAAATGGCACATCGGAATGCACTCGGACGCTCATTTACGTCGATGCTTGAGGATAATCTTATAGAAACGCCGAAGGGAGCCGTGCAGAACATCCCGCTCTCCGACATAGAACCGAACCGCGGGCAGCCGCGCCGCGAGTTTGACGAGGAGGCGCTTGCCTCGCTTGCGGGGTCGATATCACAGCTTGGCGTGCTTCAGCCCATAATCGTGACCGAGCTTGCGGACGGCTCCGGCATGTACCGCATAATCGCCGGCGAGCGCCGCTGGCGCGCCGCGCGCATGGCGGGGCTTTCGGAGATCCCGGCGATAGTATTCAGCGGCGACGAGCTTGGCGCGGCTCAGGTATCGCTGGTGGAAAACATTCAGCGGCGCAATCTTTCGGCGGTCGAGGAGGCGCTGGCTTACCGCGGACTTATAGAAAGATTCGGACTGACACAGGATGAGGTGGCGGATAAGGTCGGCAAGAGCCGCCCGGCGGTCACGAACGCACTGCGGCTGCTCGATCTGCCCGACGAGGTGCTCGTTATGGTGTCCGACGGGCGGATATCGATGGGCCATGCGCGGGCGATACTTGGACTTGAGGATAAATCGGATGAATCGCGCGTGGCGCTTGCGGAGAAAATAGCAACGGAGGATCTTTCGGTGCGTGCGACCGAGCGGCTTGTAAAACAGCTGAACGCTCCGAAAAAGGAGAAAAAGCCCGCTCCGGTGCGCGATGAGCAGACTGCCGCCTACTATGCCGAGCTTGAGGCAAGGACGATGAAGCGTCTGGGTCGTCGCGTGCGGATAAACGACGGCGGCGAGGGCAAGCGCAGGCTTGAGCTTGATTACGAAAATGCAGACGATCTTGCGGAGCTTCTTACAAGGCTCTGCGGCGAGGACATCTTTGACTCCTGACATACCGTGCGCATATAATATATATAATGTAATAGGAAGAAAATGAAACGTTTTTTTACACTTGCATTGCTTGCGGACGAGAAAATGCCGACGATAGGCGAGCTTATCGATGAGCTTTTTTCGCTGAATCTCGGAGATTACGACAATCTCGGGATAAGCGGATCGACGCTCACCGGGCTTCGCGGCATTATCGTGGCGCTCTTTATAGGCGCCGTCATCGGCGCTATCTCGTCGATGTTCAATAAAAGAGTCCTCGGCGATTTTGTCCGCGCGCTCACATCCGAGGGATGCCGGACGCCGGAGGGCGCAAAAACGATTGCCGAGCTGGGATTCCTCAAAAATACCGCTGTGCGGGCGTCTCTCCGCGCCGGCGGAGTGCTCGGCAGGGTCGTATCCTGTGTCGAGGAGGACGCGTACAACGCGTCTGTTGTCGAAAAACGCATCGTTTATGAGCTTCGTGCCGCTGAGAGCGGCGAAAAGGCCGCGCCGTTCCGCGTGGTCCCATACAAACGCGATATTACGACGGCGCATTTTTACATCCCGGCGGAGAAATGCGACAGCGCGGAGATGCGCTTCAGAAAAAAAGGAACGAACTGGGCGGTCCTTGTGATCGGCATAATAGCGTCCGTTGTGCTTTTGTGGCTGGTGCTGAGGCTCCTGCCCGAGATTTTGCAGATGCTTGATAACTTTGTCGGCGGCGCAGGCGCCTGACAGCGGCTGAGGCATCCGGCATATGGAGGAATAAAATGGGAAATGAAACGAAACGCGCACCGTCGGGTAGCCGTTCAGGTGGCAGTGCAGGTAGACGCTCGGGCGGAGCGGCGGGCACGAAAAAGAAATATTACCGCCGTCCGCACAGGCTGACTATCGGCGTCAGGATCTTTATTGCGCTGATGTGCGCATTGCTGGCGTTTTTGCTGGCGATAGTCGCCGCATATTACTGCGGCTATCGTTACATCACCGCGCGGCGAGCCGACGGGAGCGTTGTGCGCTATGTCGGCAAAGTGCGCGAGAGCGACGGACGGCCGATATCGGGCAGGCTGTATTATTCAAACGGCGTGAGCGCGCGCATAAATACCGAAACGGGAATGATAGAATATTCCAACGGCGCGGTGTACCTGGGAGACATGGTGGACTTTTACCGCCAGGGCAAGGGTACTCTTAAGCTCAAAAACGGTGATGAATACACAGGCGAGTTCAATGACGACGTTATCACGGGCTACGGTGTCTACCGCTTTTCGGGCGGCGACGTTTACGAGGGCGATTTTATTGCCGGCGTCAAGGAGGGCGAGGGAAAGTACACCTACGCGGACGGCAGCGTCTATGAGGGCGGATTTTCCGGAGATCTGCGCCACGGCGAGGGGAAAATGGTCTGGAGCGACGGCAGCGTTTACGAGGGCGGATATCTTTTCGGACTCAAGAGCGGTCACGGAAGCTACACATACGCCAACGGCGACACATATGTCGGCGATTTTGAGGACGATATGCGTCAGGGCGAAGGAACGTATGTATGGGCTGAGACCGGCGAAAAGTACGTCGGCGGATTTTTGAAGAACAATATGCACGGTTGGGGCACCTACACGTGGCAGGAGGGACGGCAGTCGTATACCGGATATTTTGAAAACGGAAAGATAGTCGCCGTCAAGCCCGAGGAGAACTGAACCGGAAGGGAGAGTTGCAAATGGCAAATTACAGACGCGGAAGAATAAACGAGGAGACGGTAAGGGTGATGTCCGAGCTTTTGCGGGAGGTTAAGGACCCGCGGGTGTCCGAGGCATTCATCAGCATCACCGCGGCGGACGTAACGCCGGACCTCAAATATGCAAAGATATATTATTCGGTGCTCGGCGGTGAGAAGGACGAGGCGGAGATGAAGCGGATAGCGCAGGGGCTTAAGTCGGCGACCGGCTTTTTGCGCCGCGGAATTGCGGAGAAGATGAATATGCGAATCACGCCGGAGCTTCATTTTGTGGTGGACGGAAGCGCGGCGAACGGCGCGCATATAGCCGATCTCTTGTCAAAGCTGTGAGCGGTATTTAAGGACCGGGATCGCCGGTAAAGTAAGGGGGTGTTAAAAAACTCATTTTGAGTTTTTTAACA
>CAUABN010000112.1:0-5151 GCA_958427275.1 uncultured Anaerotruncus sp. | reverse complement strand
TCGACAATCAGATAAAGACCTACCACAAGCTCGGCGAGGCTGTGACGAACAACACAAAGCTCGGCATAGATCATATCACCTGCTCGCCCGATACAGAGATACTTTATTACAATACGCTTGTCGGTGATTTCTGGGTCCCCGCATCGGATCATTGCCCGATATATATTGATTTCAGACTCAACACATGACAAATTGACCGCCCCCGGTCTGCCGCATACGGAAGATCGGGGGCGGTTGCTCTATTATTTTTTTTGCAGATCGAAGTCAAGTATGAATCCGAAAAGCCGCTTTTCGCGGTGCTTTTCAAGCATGATGAATATCCACTTTGCAATGAAGAATGCAATGACTGCCGAGATGCCGCCTATGAGGACAGCCGCCATGACATCGGAGGGGTAATGAGCCATGAGGTAACAGCGGGAGAATGCCATCAGCAGCACGTAAATGTAACCGAGCAGCATCGTTTTGCGGCGGCAGGAGAGGCAAAGCGCTGTCACGCCCGCCATTGCCGCCGTGACATGTCCGGACGGAAATGAGAAGCCGTCCTCGGCAGGGGAGCCGACAAAGCTCCACCATGCGGAATATGCCTCGGTCGTCAGCGGTCGCGGGCGCGCCACGAGATCCTTCAGTATTATGTTACCGATAAGCGCGCCGCAGCAGACCGCGCCGAAGAGGCAGACACCCGTGCGGCGCGTTTTTCTGAACATTACAAGCAGCAGCGCAAGAGCGAAAAATACGATCCCCTTTTCTCCGATGAAGGTGACGGCACGGGCGAGGGGCGTGAGGATCGCGCCTGCGTGCTCGGCGGCGGAGTGACATGCGCCGAGAAGCAACGAGTCAAATGATGAAAAAATGTTGTTTATAAAATCTGAAAATACGGTCAGAGTCATTTTTTACTGCCTTTCTTTTCTGTGTGCAATAATTATACAACATTCGCGTCCGCAAAGCAATAGCGCGGATGATTTTTTTATTGACAAGCAGTCCCGCGGCGTTGTAAAATAAAAGAAGATAAAAATCAGGAGCATGGCAATGAACAATATCATATCAAAGCTTTGTTTTTCAACGCTCGGCTGTGCCGGGCTGTGCCTCGCGGAATCGGCGCGTCTCGGTAAGACGCACGGAATGAGCGGGATAGAGCTGCGCGGCATAGCGGGAGAGACCGATGCGCGCAAAATTCCGGACCTTGCGGCGGAGAATGCGGCTGATAGCCGGGCTTTACTGGATGAGGTGGGGATAGTGCCGGTCGTTCTCGGTACGTCCTGCAAATTCCACGATCCTGGAAAGAGGCGCGCGGCGCTTGACGAAGGTGTGGCGTCGGCAAAGGCTGCCGCAGGACTCGGGATACCTTTTATCCGCGTATTCGGAAATGACGCCAAGCCCGACGCGGCAACCGCCACCCGCTCGGTCATCGAAGGCATAGGCGAGCTTTGCGCCGCGGCGGGAGACGTCATCGTCCTGCTTGAAGTTCACGGCGATTTCAACCGCTCCGAAGCGCTCATGCCGGTGATCGGCGCGCTCGACAGAGGCGGCGTGCGCAATTTCGGACTTATATGGGATGTGGCGCATTCCGACCGTGCATACGGCAGTGAATGGCAGCGGTTTTACAATGATATCGCGCCGTGGGTGCGGCACGTCCACATAAAGGACCATGTCCGAATTGCGGCGGGGAGCGGCACCCGTAGCTTTCGCCTTACTATGCCGGGCGACGGGGAAATCCCGATACGTGATATAGTGCGCCGCCTGGCGCTTGACGGTTACAGCGGATATTTTTCGCTTGAGTGGGAGCGGATGTGGCATCCGGAACTTCCGCCTATCGAAGACGCGCTTCCGCGTTTCGTTGAAATAATGAATTTCTGAAAAAATATTTTTTCTTACCCAACCTTCCCGTACCCTCGCCAGTCATAAAGACAAGAAGATCTTCCAATGCAACAATGAAAGGAGAACGCATATTGCTTTACATGAACGAGAATGACGAGACGCTGGTCATGCTGACGCTTGCGGGAGAGCAGCGGGCGTATGAGGTGCTCGTCGTGAGACACCAAAAACGTGTGATGTCGGCTGCGGCATCGGTCGCGCGCAACGAGTTCGTTGCCGAGGATGCGGCACAGGAAGCGTTCGTAAATGCGTGGATGAAGCTGGATACACTCACCGAGCCGCAAAAGTTCGGCGCATGGGTCGCAAAAATAGCGAAGAACTGCGCGCTCAACGCCGTGATGCGATACCGCGAGTTCATTCCGCTCGATACGGTGGAGAATCTTGAGTGCTTTACCGACCGCGACGAGAACCCCGCAGAGCTTTATGTGCGCTCCGAAGAAAAACGCGAGCTGCTGGAGAGCGTGGGCAGGCTCCCCGCGAGAGTGGGCGAAATAATACGCCTGCACTATTTTGAGGGGCTTTCGGTAGCCGAGATCGCAGACAGACTGCTCATTTCGGTGGGAACGGTCAAGTGGCAGCTGAGCGACGGTAGAAAGAGGATAAGAAAGGATATGTGTGCTGTGAACGAAAAACCGGATGATACCCTGACTGTACGGGTAATGAAGAAGGTAGAGGAGCTGAAGCTCTGGGACCTCAGAGAATGCAAGGACGGCTTTGAGGCGGTATATGCCGACACGCTCGGCGACGTTGAGAGCCTGCCCGACACAAAAGACAAATTCCATGCACTTGCCGACGTGCTTGTGCGCGGCGTATGGTGGCTGTCCGGCAAGGGCGGCGACGAGATGCTTGCGCGCGTCAAGGAGGCGGCGATACTCGGTAAAAACGAAGAGGTGATGCAGTTCATCGTTGCCCGCGAGGATCGTAACGCATCGGGCTGTGCCGGAAAGATCAATTTCATTAAAAAGCACCAGATACCGGAGCTTGAAAAGCTGGGCTTCCGCGCAACCCTTGCCCATGAATGGTTCTGGCTCGGATATTGGTATTTCAGAGACGGCAAGCCGGAGGAGGGCAGGGCGGCATATGAGCGCGTGCGCGAAACAGCCGAGCCTTCCGATCTCTATTACGCGATGGTTCCCGGCGCGCTGATTACAGAAGAGCGGCTCGCGGGTGAATTCAAGGACAAGAAGGAAAACAAATACTCGGTCGGCAGTAAGACGCACCTCCTGAAGCGTTTAGGTACGGCGCTGGCGGACCTTAAAAACACTTCCTGCCGCGATGGTTTTCTTCAGTCGTATGACATGTGTATCCGCGATCTGTTCGGTGCCGCCTCGCGCTGTGACGGCAGATTCTTTGACAGTGCCATTGCGGTCGGCGGAAGCATTACCGGATCGGACGGTACCCGCCTTACTTATGCTTCGGACAGTGAGACCGTGACCGTGCCCGCCGGAACATTCGAGGGCTGCTGCCTATGGGAGGCAAGAGCCGTTGACAATGACGCCATATCGGTGTACAGAGTGTATTACAATGATGGCGTGGGCATCGTGCGTGTTACGCATTCGGTAAACGGCGTGACGGAGGAGCGGTTGCTTAAAAATTATAATATAGCCGGCGGAGAGGGACTTCTTCCGCTTGCGGCAGGCAACGTTTGGGAGTACGTAGGCGGATATGCACCCGAGGTCATGAGGGCTGATTCCCGCTACGAGGTAATGTACGCCGACGGCGACAGCGCCGTTGTGGCGGAAACGTTTGCGGCAGAGCGTTTTTCGTATGATAAAAACTCATGGTCGGATACCGTTCAGGAGATCGCAAACGAATACTTTGACGGCAGGAACGTCTGCGACGTTTCGGAAGCCGTCGGGCGTGCCGAGGCACTGGCAAAGACGCCATACGAGCTTGCATACACACGCGCAGCCTGCTCTGTCGCACGCCGCATAATGGAGACGAATCATAAGTTCAACCCCGAATGCACCACAACGGGACACTGGAATTTCTTCAGTAGCAATATCGTTACCTTCAAGGGCGGAGAGGCTAAGCTGTCCGACTATAACGGTCGTTGGTGCTTTGAACTTAAAAACATGGACGGTACGGCAACGTCGGATCCGCTTCTGTACAACAATATCCTCGGATTGCTTCAGGATGCTGCTAACTGCATATGGTCGGACGGCTGGCTTGCGGGGACCGAACAGACGCTGGAGTACAACTGGTATGGCGGAAGACCGATAAAGACAAAGATCGTATGCACTGCCTCAGAGCCGATAACCACCAAGGCGGGAAGGTTTGAGGATTGCATAAAGCTCTCGCTGGATATCGAAGGCTTCAGCGACGGTCTCGGCTACATCGCCGGTCACAAGGAATATTACTTTGCACGCGGCGTGGGTATCGTCCGTACCGTAAACGTTTTTTGCGAAGGCATTTGCCGCGCGGTCTACGAGCTGACGTCATATACCGGGACCGGAGAGGGCTATATGCCGCTCGCCGACGGACTCCGCCGCCGCTATGACGCGCAGGGGCTTACCGACGGATATGTCGGTGCGGTCGAATACGAATGGGTGCGTGACGGCGACGGTCAGCTTATCGTAATCGCCGACAAGACCGGTATACGCGTGCTGCCTCCCGCCATAACCGATTATTCTTCGATGCGCGACGAAATAACCGAGGATAGGCTCTGGGATGAGAAAAAGTATGATGAAAGCCGTATGCGCAATGATGTAAACAGTTTCCGTCTGCTTGCTCATTTCATAGGTCGCGACCATCGCACATGGAAAAAAGCGGAGCGCGGCGTTGCTTGGCACAAGTATACCATTTCGATCATCGAGTCCTTCCGTGAGGACGGAAAGCTGCCGGACGCATGGCTCGGAAGGTACTGGTGGGCGCATTTCATCACCGCCTGCACGCTTTTCGGCACCAGAAAGCACAAGGAAGAGGGCTACCGGTATCTTGAACGCGCCTTTGAACTTTATGCAGAGTGGGTTAAGATCCCCGCAGGCGCGGCTCTCCCCGTGGGACGCGAAGAGATATACGGCGGCGTAAAGCTTATCAAGGGCAAGGATATACTCGAACTTCCCGATGGTACCCGCGAGCCGTTTGACGCGTGGCTTTTCAACCGTTCGATGGGCTACGCTTACTACGGAATGACCGCAGAGCGCGGCTGGGAGTGGTTCAACTCCGTCCGTGACGAGGAGCTTTTCGGTGAATACATCGAGCGCGCCCGAAAGCTCATGGAATCGGAAACAGACTGACGCTCCGAGATCGAAAGCCGAAAGGCTTTGACCCGATAAA
>CAUABN010000111.1:0-5186 GCA_958427275.1 uncultured Anaerotruncus sp. | reverse complement strand
ACTATCCGCATCTGCTTGTCAACCACGAGGTCGGCTATCTCCACCGTCTGGAGGCTTATGCTTTACTTATGTTCGCGCTCGTTTTCCTCGTCGGTCACATCGCGCATGATACATATCAGAAGGTTGTTCGTCGCGTCGTATACCACAGTCTGCTCAACGTATTTTTTGTATTCCGCAAGGTAGGTGCGCTCGTTGCGCACGGCGCGGTGCGATGTGAGCACGCGCATGAATATTTCGGGGTCAAGAATACGCACTACCTGGTCGCCGAGCACATCGGAGGCGGAGCGGATGTTCATAATGCGGCGCGCCGCTTCATTTATCTGCTGCACCTCAAGGCTCTCGTTGAGAACGATAAGACCGTTCGGGGTGTTGCTCACGATGCTGTCGGAAAAGCTCTCGGCTTTTTCCTTGAGGTAGGGCAGGCACATGGATATCTCCGCTTTGCCCTGGAATATCGCCACTGCCTTGGCGCGGCAGGAATCATATCCGCACGAACCGCAGTTCAGCTCGTCCTCCGGGTGGGTCTTGCCCATCTTTTTGAGGATCTCCGTTATCTGTGCTTCGGTGGGAACGGGCGCGGTGTCGGTAAGGGGCGGGAAGGAATGGCGCAGCTCCATGGGATCCGGCTGTTCGACAACGAACTGCTGTCTGCCGGCGTAATTTGCCACAGCCATGTAGCCCATTACGGGAGTGCGGTGGTATTTTTCCATTACGGGACCGTCGATGCAGCTGCCCGCGCAGGCGGACATTTCTATAAAGCAGCGATGTATCTTGCCGCTTTCAATGTCGTGCAGCGCCGCGATACAGTTTTCGATACCGTCAACGGCGAGGTATGTATAGCCGGTCATGTCGCGCTTCATGGTTTTGAGTATGCCGCCCGCAGTGGGGAAGAAGCGCGCGCGGCTGTGGTCGTCAGAGTCCATAACGTGCTCAGGCTCAATGCCTGCGCTCTTCAGCCAGCCGGTAAGCTCCTCAAAGGTCAGCACGGCATCGACCGCGCCGCAGCTCTTCTCGGCTTCGTCCTTTTTGGAGACGCAGGGACCGACAAAAACGGTCTTGCAGCCGGGGTGCTGTCTTTTCAGTTCCGAGCAGTGCGCCACCATCGGGGATACCACGTCCGCAAGATATGGCAGCTCGGCGGGGAAGTATTTCTGTATCAGCAGGTTTATGGAGTGACAGCAGGAGGAGATAACGATGTCATGTGTCTTCTCGGCAAGCATGCGCTCGTATTCGGTTTTCACTATTGTTGCGCCTATGGCAGTTTCTTCGACTCCGGCAAAGCCGAGACGGCAGATAGCCGCGCGCATGGCTTCAATGCCGGTGCCGTCATAGTTTGCGATAAAGGACGGCGCAAGGCTTACGTATACCGGCGAGCCGGACTGAAGCATCACCTTTACCTTTTCAAGGTCGCTTACTATCTCCTTGGCGTCCTGTGGACATACCACAAAGCACTGACCGCACAAAATGCATTCCTCAGGGATTATGTGCGCCTGGTTGCCTGAAAATCTGATCGATTTTACCGGGCAGTGGCGTATGCATTTATAGCAGTTTTTGCAGTTTGATTTTTTAAGCGTAAGACATACCGACATCAGGCGTCCCCCCTGTCAGCGCGTACTGCGCTCATTATTTTGTCGTTCCAGAACTCACGGAAATTTTCACGGGTTATGCCGGTGACTATCTCGTCGTTTACCGTTACCGTGACTCCGATGCGGTTGCACTTGCCGGTGCAGAAGCTGCCGGTAAGGGCGATGTCGTCATCAAGATGCTCGGCGGCGATGCTTTCCTGCATCATTCGTACTATGTCGGAGGAGCCTTTGAGATAGCAGGAGCTTCCGACGCATATCTGAACTATTACCATGGGAATATATCTTGAGATCGGATGAATATCCGTTCGGCGCCTGACTTATGCAAGACGGGGAGCTACCGTCTCGTTCCAGAAGTTTCCCACGGTCTCGGGACTTACCGAGAAAAACTCGTCGTCAACGGTAACGCATACGCCCATCTGACATTTGCCCATGCAAAATGTTCCCGCAAGCTCAACGCGGTCGCCTACGCCGTTCTGCTTGATGAGGTACTGGAGCTGCTCAACTACCTGACGTGAGCCTTTGATATGACATGAGGATCCGATACATACAGTAATTTTCATTTTTTTGTTACCTTTCTTTCAGTGTTGCCGGCGGCGCCCTGCGCCGCCGGCTGCGGTGCATTTATGCTTCGAGTTTGCGTTTGTTATTATTGATAGTCAACAACGTTGACCCAGGTGTGCAGGAATTCGCGTTCCTTTTCGTTGCCCTTTACCGACTGCGAGGCGGCAACGATAGGCATCCACTTCTGCACATATTTCTTCTCTGTGCCCGAAAGCTCACAGAAGAGATCAAGGTAGCGGTCGGCGCCTGTAATGTCGCCGCGAAGCCAAAAGAGCAGGTAGGTACGCGCCGCATCGGCGGAGGCGTTGCCTTGCGTGGCGTGCGACCAGTCGATGATATATGCCTTGCCGTCCTCGGCTATTATCACGTTGGAGGGGTTGAAATCACCGTGGCAGAGCTTTGTGTGGCGGGGCATGCCGTCAAGACGGGTGTGCAGATCGTACCTTGTCGTGGCGTCAAAGTCGGTCATGCTTATCTTGCGGTTCATTTTGTCGCGCAGCTTGGGAAGCTCGGGGCAGACCTGGCGGTGCATCTCAAGCTGAAGGTTGACAAACAGGGTGAGGTATTCATCCTTTTTGTCGGGGTTTTCCTCCATGAGTGCGGAAAGAGTCTTGCCCTTTATAAAATCGGAGACTATTGCCCACTTGCCGCCGATCACGGTGACTTCATGGATCTTCGGGATATTGAGCGCCGTTTCCTCAACGCGCGCCTGATTGAGCGCCTCGTTGAGCACATCGGCTTTGGAGTAGCTCTCGTCGAATACCTTCATGCAAAGGTCGCCGTCACGGTATACGGTCTTGCTGTTTCTGACCGCTATTATTCTGTCAAGCTTCATGGCTTCTCTCCTTTATATATTTGTTTTCGTTCCGCCGAGCCTGAACGCCGCCTTTGCCGCATCGGCATCTGCGGAGGTGAGGGGGAGGATATCCTTTTCGGGCATGGGCGCCTCGGTGAAGTGGCGCTCGCCGTAGTAGGCGTTGAGGTACATCTGCTTTATCTCGCTCATAAGCGGATAGCGCGGGTTGGCGCCGGTGCACTGGTCGTCAAATGCCTGCTCGGTCATTGCGTCAAGACGGTCAAGGAAGTTCTGCTCATCTATACCGTAGTCGCGGATGGTCTTCTTTATGCCGACGCGCTCCTTGAGAGCGTTAACGGCAGCGATGAGGTTTTCGAGCTTCTCCTCGTCGGTCTCGCCGCCGAGTCCGAGCGCGTCTGCGATCTCGGCATAACGGGCGAGGGTGTGCGGGTGATCGTACTGCGGGAATGTGCCCATCTTTGCGGGCGCTTCGCTTGCGTTGAAGCGGAGGACCTCTTCGAGCATGAGCGCGTTTGCCACGCCGTGAGGCAGATGGTGGAACGCACCGAGCTTGTGAGCCATCGAGTGGCATACGCCGAGGAAGGCGTTGGCAAATGCCATACCTGCCATTGTGGCGGCGTTTGCCATCTTCTCACGCGCCTTTATGTCGGTCAGACCGTCGTCATATGCGCGGGGGAGGTATTCGAATATCACCTTGAGCGCCTGAATGGCAAGCCCGTCGGTATAATCGGTAGCCATTACCGATGCATAAGCCTCAAGCGCGTGCGAGACCGCATCTATGCCGGAGGCGGCGGTGAGTCCGCGCGGCGCGGACATGTGGAAATCGGTATCGACTATCGCCATGTTGGGAAGCAGCTCGTAGTCTGCAAGCGGGTACTTAACGCCGGTGTCCTGATCGGTGATAACGGCAAAGGGAGTGACCTCAGAGCCTGTGCCGGCAGACGTGGGAACTGCGACGAAATAAGCCTTCTCGCCCATCTTGGAGAAGGTGTAAACGCGCTTGCGGATATCCATAAAGCGCATTGCCATGTCGGCAAAATCAACCTCCGGATGCTCGTACATGACCCACATGATCTTTGCGGCGTCCATTGCGGAGCCGCCGCCGAGCGCGATTATAACGTCGGGGGCAAAGGCGGTCATCTGCGCCGCGCCTTCTTTGGCGCAGGCAAGCGTCGGGTCGGGAGCAACATTGAAAAATTCGGAATGCGCGATGCCAAGGGATTCGAGCTTGTCCGTTATCGGCTTGGCGTAGCCGTTGTGGTAGAGGAATGAGTCGGTAACGACGAACGCTCTCTTTTTGCCCATGACCTTGCCGATCTCGTCAAGCGCTACGGGCAGACAGCCTTTTTTGATGTAAACCTTTTCGGGTGCGCGGAACCAAAGCATGTTTTCCCTTCTTTCTGCAACGGTTTTGATGTTGAGGAGATGCTTTACGCCTACGTTCTCGGAGACCGAGTTGCCGCCCCACGAGCCGCAGCCGAGTGTGAGCGAGGGGCGGAGCATGAAGTTGTAAATATCGCCTATGCCGCCCTGCGAGGAGGGGGTGTTGACGAGTATGCGGCAGGTCTTCATGCGCGCGGCGAATTCGTCGAGCTTGGCTTTTTCCCTGACGGGATCAAGGTAGATCGACGAGGTGTGACCGTAGCCGCCGTCGGCAATGAGATGCTCGGCTTTTCCGAAGGCATCCTCTATATCTCCGGCACGGTACATCGCAAGCACTGGCGAGAGCTTTTCATGGGCAAATTCCTCGGCAAGTTCTACCGATTCGACTTCGCCGATGAGTATCTTTGTACCCTCGGGTATCTTTATGCCGGCGAGCGCGGCAATCGTAGCCGCCTTCTGACCGACGATCTTTGCATTCAGCGCGCCGTTTATGATGATGGTCTTTCTCACGCGCTCGGTCTCGAGCGGGTCAAGGAAATAACATCCGCGCGCAGCAAATTCGGCTTTAACGGTGTCATATATTTTGTCAAGAACGATAACGGATTGCTCAGAGGCGCATATCATGCCGTTATCAAAGGTCTTTGAGTGGATTATCGAGCTTACGGCAAGCACGATGTCGGCGCTTTCGTCGATTATCGCGGGGGTGTTGCCGGCGCCGACGCCGAGGGCGGGCTTGCCGGACGAGTATGCCGCGCGGACCATTCCGGGGCCGCCGGTGGCAAGGATTATATCCGATTCGCGCATCAGCATGTTGGTCATGTCGAGCGAGGGAACGTCTA
>CAUABN010000110.1:0-5222 GCA_958427275.1 uncultured Anaerotruncus sp. | reverse complement strand
GATATTTGCCTTTTTTAAGCGATATTTGCCTTTATTTGCCCAAATCTCATAATTGGGGTGGTAGAGGCCGCAAGTTCAAGTCTTGTCACTCAGACCAAAAAGCCTTCGAGTTTTGTGCAAAATGCACAGATTCGGAGGCTTTTCCTTATCAAAAACGACCTCTTTTTGTTGCTTTTGTACAATGGACTCGGTTTTGCTTCGAAGTCTGAATTTTGCCTCGCCTTTCTTCTACGAATTTTCTACGAATTTATTCCGGAATTCTCTCCAAACGCGCTCCGAAAGGCGTCGGAATGCGCATCTTTTTTGGCATTTTTCTATGGTTTTGAGCCGGGAAATTTTCATCGCGCTCCCGCCTACCTCTGCTCCCTATACGGAAATTAGTCTCCGCTCACGGAGTGTGCTCTGTTGGGCTCCATCCGGTGGGAACATATTACTCGGAAATAGTTGGTTTTTGAATTCCGGCTACGTAAGTTTTCGTGCTTTTTTTGTAAAAACCTTATGATTCGGAGGTGCTCAGAACTGTTCGGATATCCTCCGTCATGCGCTCCGTTTCGTCGGGGAGATACCGCCGGGGTTCTCCGTCGGGAGATGGATATATCTCAAAGTATGGTATGGGCTTACCTTCATGGTACATATGCTTTTTCGTTCATCGATTTAAGCCCGGCTTTTGCCTTAGCGTCAAACTGAAAGGCGCATACGTCCTCTGCGGCGCTGAGGTCTATCCAGTTGGACTTTTTTGAGCCGCCGATATAGGCAAGCTTTTTGATTTTGTCTGTGAAATATTTGATTTTGATATCTGTCATTGTTGACAGGTCGTGAATGTGCATATGCCCGTCCACATAAGCCTTTGCTATCTCTTCGGGATATACCTCACGTAGCCAGTAATGTAAAGAAAAAAGAACATCGCGAGAGATTGATAGATACTTTCATCAACGCGATATTCTTATTCGATAATAAACTCGTTATCACTTTTAATTATCAGAATGGCTCAAAGACCATTTTGCTCTCCGATTTGGAGAAGAGTTCTTGTTTGAATGAGTTTGGGAGACCAAAAAGCCTTCGAGTTTTGTGCAAAATGCACAGATTCGGAGGCTTTTCCTTATCAAAGACGACCTCTTTTTGTTACTTTTACACAATCGGATCGGTTTTGCTTCGAAGTCTGAATTTTGCCTCGCCTTTCTTCTACGAATTTTCTACGAATTTATTCCGGAATTCTCTCCAAACGCGCTCCGAAAGGCGTCGGAATGCGCATCTTTTTTGGCATTTTTCTATGGTTTTGAGCCGGGAAATTTTCATCGCGCTCCCGCCTACCTCTGCTCCCTATACGGAAATTAGTCTCCGCTCACGGAGTGTGCTCTGTTGGGCTCCATCCGGTGGGAACATATTACTCGGAAATAGTTGGTTTTTGAATTCTGGCTACGTAAGTTTTCGGGCTTTTTTGTAAAAATCTTATGAGTCGGAGGAAATTGAATCAGATACAATCACATTATAAAGGAAAGGCAACGCTATTACAATAACCGATTCGTTGAATTTAAGTTGAGCAACTAAACTTATGGTACGCCCGCCAAGCTCCGCCATACAAAAACTCATCTTTTACATTATTTTTCGACAAATAGTAATAGAAAAAGCTGATTCCCCAACACTTGGACATGCTTGCGCGGTAGATTGATGAGCACATCGCATCAAGCCAAATCCCTTAGTTCCTCATTCCCCGGCGTTATCCTCAAGCCAGCGCGATGCCGTATATGCATACACGGCGCTGCCGATATCCAGCACGTCATTATCGAATCTGACCATCGGGTGGTGCTGTGGGTATACATACCCTTTTTCCGGCTGTCCCGCTGCCAATATCAGCATCAGCGAGGGCACTTTATGACTGACATATGCAAAATCCTCGGAGCCTGCAGAGCCGGATTTACCGACGCTGTTTCCTGCGCTCAACTGAGCCACGGTACAAACCCTGCCCTTGCCGAGAAGCTCGCTGACATAACGGAACACCGCCGTGGACAGCCCCTTATCGTTTTTCAGCGTCGGGCAGCCGCTGACGAAGTTCACCTCAGCCTCAGCCCGGAACGCCCTTGCGATACCGACTGAAATATCCGCAATGCGCTGTTTGACAGACGCGCGAACCGCCTCGTCAAGGGTGCGCAGGCTACCGCCCATGGTCGCTTCATCCGGAATGACATTTGCCGCAGAGCCTGCGTGCACTACGCCTACGGTCAGTACTGCACGATCGCCCATTGCCAGTTCCCGCGCCCGTATCTCCTGCAAGGCTATAATGATGTGCACCGCCGCGGTGACAGGATCGATCCCCGTTTCAGGCATGGAACCGTGACAGCCCTTGCCCCTTACGCGTATTTCAAACACATCTGCCGCCGGTGCGCCGCTACTCGGATCGGAAACTATCACCGTTCCCGGCGCAAGCGGCATTCCCGCCATCACGTGGATCATCATGGCGGCATCCACGCGCGGAGCCTCCAGCACGCCCGCGCGTATCATGTCGGCGGAGCCTTCGAATATCTCCTCCGCCGGCTGAAACATGAGCTTTACCGTACCGGCAAGCTCATCCTCATGCATTTTCAGCAGCTTTGCCGCGCCAAGGAGCATTGTGGTGTGCATATCGTGACCGCAGGCGTGCATATTTCCGTTTTCGGAGGCAAAATCCTCGCCGGACTGCTCCGCAATCGGCAGTGCGTCCATATCCGCGCGAAGCAAAAACACCCCTCCCGGCTTTTTTCCTCCCGCAAGTGCAACAAGCCCCGCTCTGCCGCAAGGCTCCGGAGCATAGCCCATTCCTTCCAGCTCCGATCTCACGTATGCCAGTGTATTCTCAAGCGCAAAACCGGTCTCCGCATGGGAATGCAGATATTTTCTCCTTTCGGTCAGCTCCTCTTTCATTTCCTCCGCTTCGCGGATCAGGTCCTCTGCTTTCATATACGATTGCTCCTTTATTTTTTTGAAACGGACGGATTCCTTACGTCGTCCTGCAAAATAGTATACGCGGAAAGACCGCGGCTATGACCTGACGGCGCAAAAAAAAAGCATATCCGGATCCGGTTAACACCGGTCGCCGCACAGGAATCCGGCGGATATCTCGGATATGCTATTTTTGTATATACAGTAGACCGCCCGATATCAGTTGGCTCTGTAATTCAGCTCGATCTGTCCCGCAAGGCTGTTCGGAACGACCGAAATAAAGGTCTTGCCGCGCATGACGCTGATAAGATTTCCCGCCTCATCGGTAAATACGAAGGGCGAGGTGTCTCCTATGCGCGACCATTTTATCGGCATATATCTGCCGCCGCTTATGTAGTATCCACTGCCCTCTCCGGTCGTCACAACATCTATGCGACCCTCGGTATCATCGGGGATAGCTGCAGTCTCTGTAAACAGCACGAATACATTTTTGAAGTTGAGCTGCTCGCCGTTTTCGGCATCGATATGCGCGCGGTCGCCGAGCTGATAGCGGTAATAGGTACCGGTATGGCGGCTGTATATCATCTGAACGTACTGTGACGCCGAATAAGGAATACACACGTGCGTTGCGTCGCCGCTGCCGTCGAAGACAGCATCGGGATCGGCAAAATTAAAGGCGGAACGGACATCGGCGGAGGATACGGTGCTCCACTCATGGCGCGATGCGAGCTTAAGAAGGCGCTCGCCCATGGTCATGAGCGAATGCGCGGCGCCCGCGCTTGCCATTCGCTTTGTGTCACGGTAGAAACCCAGCCCGGAGTACGGGTCGTTCACACCGTCAAGATAGGGGATGCCGAGAGATTTTACCATGGTGTATCCGAGCGGACTGCCGCCGGCGCCCACGGTAAGCGTTCCGAAAGCCTGTCCGAGGCTTACGGTGTAATGGCGGACTGAACGCACGGGACCGTACACCTCACTGCCGCCGTATTCGTTGGTTATCATGATAAGGCGCGTAATGCCGCCCTCGACCAGCACCTCAAGCAGTATGTCTGCGCGGGAAATTCCCGACTGCGGCGCGGCTACGCTGAGGTTATCAAGGGTTATCGATATCGGCAGAACGCGGCGAAGATCGACCGTACTCTCAAGACCCGTAAGCGGGTCGGTGTAGGTTATCACCGGCGCGGGAGCGGTCGTTTCGTCACCGCTCGATTCGGGCGGTATGGGAGCTGTGGTGTCAGCGGGTTCCGTAGTTGTATCCGGCATGCCGGATGTCCCCGGCTCTGCCGTCGTTGTTCCGGCATACGGCAGCGTTCCGTCGTCGGTGACTGCGGATGTCGCATCACCGTTGCCGAAAAGTGCGCATGAGGAAAGCAGGACAGCCGCGAGTGTGAGCGCGGCAAGCAAAACAGATAATTTGTTGCGTTTTGACATTCCGTTTACCATTTTGACGTTGTTGGAGATGCCCGGAGCACCGGGCGCTGATCGCCCTCAGGCGGTCTTGTTGGCGCGGGAGAGCCAGATCATTCCCATATTGAGCGCGGCGGAAAGACCTGATTTTTCACCCTGTTTTACGATTTTGGAAGGATTTTTGGATTCGACGACCTGTATAAAGATCTTGTCGGGCAATTCTCTGCCGTTTTCTGTCTTGTAAGACATTATCTCAAGAATGAGAAAGCACTTTTCGCTCATATCGCCGTAGCATATGGTGTTGCCCTCACGCACCAGCGGCGCGTTCATATATCTGAGATACTTCCCGCTGACTTCACTGCGGGTCTCGTTTGTATCAGCCATATTGACCTCCTTATATATGCGTATATTTTGTATCAGTATATTTTATCATAGAATAAGATATAAGTCAATCACTATTTTGTAAACATGCGCATAAAAGCGGCGCTATGCGGCAGATATTTATCCTGTTCAGTCTATGCAAAGCGGAGTCTGCCGCATAAAGCTGCCGGCGGGACGCGGAACGGGAAGCGCCAGCGAATAAAGTCCTTCTGACGCCAGAAGCAGTTCCGTCTGCCGCCGCGCGGCGGCTCCCGCGATCCTCAGCGCGGCTGAGGGACGCGTCAGAACCGTTATTCCTGCCTTTTTCCGTGCGGCGGCAAGGAAGCTCCTTCCACGTGCGTCCGAGGCAAGCACCGTGGTATATGACGGCATGGCGTCAAGATTCGCCTTCAGAACGCCCGCAAGGGCAAATATTACGGCGCGTCGCAGACGTGCGGAGGTATACTTTTTCGTTGCGGCGGCTGTGAGCATATCCGCAAGACTGCCGCTTTCCGCCGCCGCGCGGACGAGCCTGCCCG
>CAUABN010000109.1:0-5302 GCA_958427275.1 uncultured Anaerotruncus sp. | reverse complement strand
GGCTTTGTCGGCTGCCTTTTTTGCGTCCTTTTCTCTTTTCTTTGCCGCTGCCTTTTCGGCTTTCTTCTTTTCTTTTGCCGCCCGCTTTGCGAGCTTTTTCGGAGAATAATCGCACGGACGTATTTTTTTCTGCTTTCGCGGCATTATGGTTATCTTTATACCGCAAACGCGCACGGCAAGTCCGAAGTCATCGGCGTATTTTATTATTACCTCGGCGCGGATCATCGCTATTCCGAAAAACAGCAAAAATATTCCGCCGATAATGCAGAGCGCCGTCAAGACATCGCCTCCTTGCCATGTATTTATTTCTGTTGATGTTATTCGCCGCTCGCGGCTTCTCCGGCGGCTTCGCCGTCCTCATCGGTACGGTTGGCAAGTGCATCGACCGCAGCAAGCACAGAATCAGCCTCGGGCAGTTCTTTTATTGACGAAAGCCCGAATACGCGCAGAAATTTTTCGGTCGTGCCGTAAAGCATCGGTCTGCCCGGCGCGTCCAGTCTGCCGACCGGCGCTATAAGCTCCTTGTCGAGAAGCGAGCCTACGGCGTATGCCGAATCCACACCGCGCACCGTGTCTATAAACGCACGTGTCACCGGCTGATTGTATGCGGCGATAGCAAGCACCTCAAGCGATGATGCCGAAAGATTGCCGCCGCGTTTTATCCCGAGCGCTTCGCGTATATAAGGAAGATATTTTTCGTTAGTACACAACTGACATGACGAATCAAATGTAAGGAGCATGACTCCGCCTGTCTCATCGCGTCCCCAGCGCTCGGCAAGATGCATAATGAGCTGCTTTGTATCGCGGGGCGTGAGTCCCAGCACTTCGCCGAGCTTGGAATATTCCATCGGATGTCCGGCGGCAAAGAGTATCGCCTCAATGGCGCCTTCAAGCTGTTTTATATCTGTAAGACGTTCGTTTTCCAATGTCCTGTCCTCGTTATCTGTTCATTTCCGCAAGGTCTGCGCCGATATCGTCGGTCTCAGCGCCGTCCGCAGCAACGCCTATGGCAAAGCGTGTGCCGACGCCGTGAAGCGTTTCAAGCTCATCCGCGCCTTCGATTATTACAAGCCGGCGCATCTTCACCAGTTCAAGAACGCCGATGAATATCGCCACAAGATCGGGGCGCGACACTGCATCGTCAAGCAGTGTGCCGAGGTCACAGGTCGTTTCCGAAGTGCGGAAATGCTCCATTATCCCGATTATTTTCAATTCCACCGGAATAATTGGCTTTGCCATAGGACGCACAAGCTCGCCGCGGGCTTCCTTGTGCGTGTTTGCGTACGAAAGCACACGCCGCATCGCCTCATACAGCCTGTCGGGGTCCTGGTCCGCGACGTATGTTTTGTCTACCGATATTTCGTCGGTGTCCTTCTCCATACGTCCGGAGTATTGCTTGTATCGTTCGCCGAGTTTTGCGGCGGCTTTTTTTGCAGCCTCGAGACGCGCGATCGCCTCTGCCAGCCGCGCACGCGGATCTTCCTCCTCAGGGACCTCGCGGGGGAGGAGCATACGGCTTTTGATGAGCATAAGCTCGCTTGCCATGCTCAGAAATTCAACGGCAAGCTCGATATCAAGCTCCTGCGCGCGTGCGATGTATTCGATGTATTGGTCACAGATGAGCGATATCGGAATATCCTCAATCTGTACCTTGTTTTTGTGTATGAGATTCAGAAGAAGGTCGAGCGGACCTTCGAATTTTTCGAGCTTATAGGTTATTCCTTCCACAGTCGTGTCTCCGTGTCTGTCAGGCGAATATGGGGATCAGTCCCCAGAGACGATACATCCCCGTAAGGATCGCGCTTGTGATAAATGAAAGAGGCACATCGAGAACGCCGAGCCAGAGCAGAGCAAAAATTGCTATCTCAATATATTTTTCATATTTCATAACGTCAAAATACCACTTTGTGGGCAGAAAAATATAAAAGAAGCGCGAGCCGTCAAGCGGCGGTACGGGCAACAGGTTGAAAACCGCAAGCGACACGTTAAGAAGTGCGCCAAGCTTAAGGAAATAGACCCATACGAATATTGCAGTCATCGCTTTCTCGGATATGTCCGCCGGCAGAAAACTCAGCAGATAGTTTGAGAGCACTGAAAAAAACGAAAAAATGAATCCGAGCAAAAGGTTTGAAAGCGGACCTGCTATCGCGGATAGCGCCATGTCACGGCGCGGCTTTTTGAAATTGCGTGACATGATCGGAACGGGAGTCGCCCAGCCGAAGCCGAAAAACAGCATGCAGAGAAAGCCCGGAAGATTCAGATGCTTTATCGGGTTAAGCGTGACCCTGCCGAGGTTGTACGCGGTCGGATCGCCGAGCTTGTACGCGGTCCACGCGTGTGCCGATTCATGCACGGATAGCGATAGAACGATTATCGGCAGGGAGAGCAAAAGCCCTATTACATATGATTTTATACCGTAGGGTCCGTATTCCAAGAGATATCTGAACATATAGCTGTCCTTCCTACCGCACAGCGGCAAAGATTATTTACCTGCCGCGCCTGTTATCAGGCGCCAAAGCTCGTCTTTTCCCTCGCCGTTTACCGAGGAGAAGGGGATCACGGATATGCCTTGCGGGATCGCGGGGCATGAAAGTATCTTTTCCATTGCCTCGGCGCGCGCCTTTTTTGATTGCAGCTTGTCTGCTTTCGTTGCAGCCACGGCAAATGGAACGCCGGAGGCGGTAAGCCATTCAAGCATCATTTTGTCGTCCGCCGTGAGACCGACGCGCATGTCTACCAGTTGGAGCACCAGCATTATGCGGTCGCGCGAGGGATTGTTTGTAAAATATCCGTCCGTCAGCTCCGACCAGCGCGCTTTGTCCTCCTGCGGGCGTTTGGCGTAGCCGTAGCCGGGAAGATCGACTAAGAATAGCTTCCCGTCAACATCGTAAAAGTTTACCGTTATCGTTTTTCCGGGAGCGGAGCTTACCCGCGCAAGCGCGCGTCTACCGAGAAGCGTGTTGATAAGCGAGCTTTTTCCCACATTTGAGCGTCCGGCGAGCGCGATCTGCGGCGTTGCGGAGCGGGGAAACTGCCTGACAGTCCCCGCCGTTATTTTAAGAGAAACGTTGTTGAGATTAAGCGCCATTGGCGTTGACTCCTTGAATGTTTTGTCCGCTGACCGCGGGAATGATCACGATGGGCTCGCACGGCTTTACTCCCGCAACTTTTTCGGCGGCGGGAGCGCGAAGCGCCTCACCGAGGACTTCCTTCACGTTTGAAACAGGGATGAATCTCAGCGCCGCACGTGCCTCGGGATCAATGTCGTCAAGATCGCCGAGGTTTGCCTTGGGGATGAGTACCGTGCGGACGCCCGCGGAATATGCCGCCATCGTCTTTTCGCGCAGACCGCCTATCGGCAGCACTCTGCCTGTCAGAGTGACCTCACCTGTCATTGCGATATCGTGGGCGACCGGAGTGTGCGACAGTGCGCTTACGAGCGCCGTTACCATCGTCACACCTGCCGAGGGACCGTCCTTCGGAACTGCGCCTTCGGGTACATGGATGTGTATATCCTTGGTTTTATAAAAATCGGTGCCGATGCCGTATTCGGGAGCGACCTGGCGCACAAAACTCAGCGCTGCCTCTGCCGATTCCTTCATTACATCGCCGAGCTTGCCGGTAAGCTCAAGCTTTCCCGTGCCGTCAAGCACCGCAGCTTCGACTTTGAGAAGGTCGCCGCCGTCCTCGGTGTACGCAAGTCCGTTCACAACGCCGACGAGATCGTTGTCGTCGATCTTCTCGGGTATCAGCTTGCGTGCGCCGAGATAGGATGCTACGTCGGCGCGGTCGATCGTTATCGATTTCAGTTTGCCGCCGCTGTCGACCATCTTTTTTGCCGCCTTGCGGCAAAGCTCCGCAACGGTGCGTTCAAGATTGCGCACGCCCGCCTCGCGGGTGTAGCAGTCTATGATCTCATATATAGCCTCATCTGTGAGCTTCAGTGAGCGACGTGTCAGACCATGGCGCTTGAGTTGCTTCGGAATGAGGTGATTTTTGGCTATCGCCAGCTTTTCGCGGCGCGTGTAGCCCGAAAGCTCTATGACCTCCATACGGTCGATGAGCGGACGCGGTACGGTTTCAAGCGTATTTGCGGTGGTTATGAACAGACACTCCGAAAGATCGAAGGGAAGCTCCACAAAGTGATCGCGGAACGTCTTGTTCTGCTCGGGATCGAGCACCTCAAGAAGCGCCGATGCGGGGTCGCCGTGCGCATCGGCTGTAAGCTTGTCTATCTCGTCAAGCAGAATGAGCGGATTACGCACCTTTGCTTTTATTATGGCGTCTATTATGCGTCCGGGCATTGCGGCGACATAGGTCTTGCGGTGACCGCGTATGTCAGCCTCGTCACGCACACCGCCGAGCGAAACACGCACGTACTTGCGGTTCATGGCGTGCGCTATGGACGCAGCCACCGATGTTTTTCCGGTCCCGGGAGGGCCTACCAAACATATTATCTGGTTCTTCAGCTCGGGATTAAGCTGTTTGACAGCCAAAAATTCGAGAATTCTTGTTTTTATTTTTTCAAGTCCCTCGTGATCGGCGTCAAGTACCTTCTTTGCCGCTTCGACGTTTACGCGGTCACGCGTGCGCGCACTCCACGGAATGTCAAGACAGGTGTCAAGATAACTGCGCAGTACGGTCGCCTCGGCGGAGCCGAAGGGCGTGCGCGAGAGACGCTCGTTTTCCTTCAGCAGTTTTTCCTTCACTTCATCCGGGAGGTGAGCCTTGTTTATGCGTTCCGCGTAGTCGTCCGGGTCCTCGCCGCCGCCCAGTTCGTCCTCTATGACCTTCATCTGCTCACGCAGATAATAGTCACGCTGATTGCGCGAGATGCTGTCGCGCACACGGCGGTGTATGTCCTGCTCGCATTCAAGAAGGTCGCATTCGCGATTCAGTATCTTTATGAGTCTGAACATACGCTCAAGCGGCTCAAACTCTTCAAGCACGTTCTGTTTGTCCGAGGTTTTTACAAGCACGGCGGATGCAATGAAGTCGGCAAGCAGACCGGGAGAGCTGATCCCGTGCGCCGCGAGCTTTATGTCGGAGGTGACGTTCGGCATATATCCGACAGCCTTGTCGAATATTTCAAGTGCCTCGCGCACGAGCGCTTCACCGCGTATCCCGCCGTTGTCTGCAAGTTCAACGGTGCGGGAGAGAACGTCAGCCTCGATGAGCTTGCCGGTGCGGCGGTACTCCGTCACCTTGGCGCGGGAAAGACCCTCGCATATTATTCTTATCGTGTTGCCGGATCTTGAGGTCTGGCGCAGACGGGCAACGGTGCCGACCGGGTAAAGATCGG
>CAUABN010000108.1:0-5306 GCA_958427275.1 uncultured Anaerotruncus sp. | reverse complement strand
TTTTTTGCCGTTACTATCGATGAAAACTTCGATTTCGGACGCGGACTGTCGCACGTAGTCATCGTCAGCGCCGCTAGGATCGCTCAGGCTGACGAGTTCATCACCGGTATGCCCGAGGGCTACGGTCGTATGCTGACCTCAAAGGGAACAAACGTCAGCGGCGGTCAGCGTCAACGCCTGCTTATCGCGCGTGCCATTGCCGCGCGTCCGCAGATACTTGTGCTCGACGACGCCAGTTCTGCGCTTGATTACAAAACGGATGCCGCACTGCGTCGCGCACTGCGCGACGAAATAGCGGCAGAGGGCGGCAGCGTGGTCGTTGTGGCGCAAAGAGTTAGCTCGGTAATGAATTCCGACCTTATAATCGTGCTTGACTGCGGCAGAATGATAGCCTCCGGAACGCACGATGAGCTTATGGAGACCTGCGAGGTCTACCGTGAGATAAGCAGATCGCAGATGGGAGGTGCTTTCCTTGAGTAACGTAATGGGCGGGGGAGCTTCCGCAATGCTTGGCGATCCGCGAGCGCAAAGCAACCCCAACAATACAAACAAATCAAAAAAGCTCGATAAACGGACGCGCCGCAGGGTGCTCTGGCGGCTTGCGGGGTATCTCTGGCGCTGCCGCTGGCTCGTGCTTGCCGCGTTTGCGCTCATGCTGACCTCAAATCTTTGTGCGCTTATCGGACCCAAGCTGTCGGGCAAGGCGATAAACGCCATCGACCTCGGGCAGGGAAATGTTGATTTTGATGCGGTATTCAGATATGCCGGACTTCTTGTGCTGGCATACGCGCTGTCGGCAGTGCTGTCTCTTTGCCTGTCGCTCCTGCTCGTCAAGCTGGGGCAAAAGATAACATACACATTGCGGCGTGAGATATTCGACCGTCTCATGCTCCTGCCTGTCGGGTATTTTGACATACACGCAACCGGCGACATAATCAGCCATATCTCGTATGATGTAGATACTGTCAATGCCTCTCTCTCGCACGACCTGCTTCAGATATGCTCAAGCGTGGTTACGGTAGTTTTCTCGCTTGCTATGATGATATCTATCTCGCCGGTCATAATCGTGATATTTGCGGTCACGGTCCCGATATCCATAATCACAACGCGGCTGAAAAGCAAAAATGTCCGTCCGCTCTTCCGTATGCGCTCGGCAAAGCTCGGAATACTCAACGGATATGCCGAGGAAATGCTGTCCGGACAGCGCACGATACGCGCCTACGGACGCGAGGCGGCGACAGTCGCTAAATTCGACAGCCGCAATGACGATGCATGCTCGGCTTACTATAACGCGGATTATCACGCTGCGGCGCTTGGACCGTCCGTCAACTTTATAAATAACCTTTCGATAGCGCTTGTTATAATGGTCGGCGGAATATTCTTTATGCTGTCGCTCACAGGCGTTGTGCAGCCGGCGTCGGTGATATTCCTTCAGCTGGGCGATCTTTCATCCTTCGTACAGTATTCGCGCAAATTTGCGGGACCGATAAACGAGTTTGCAAATATTCTTGCCGATCTTCAGTCGGCGCTTGCCGCTGCGGAGAGGATATTCAGGCTGATAGACGAGCTGCCGGAGAGCGCCGACGCTCCCGATGCCGAGGTGCTCTCGGATGTTGCGGGAGACGTGCAGCTTGAGCATGTGAGGTTCGGATATACACCGGAGAAGATAATAATCAAAGATCTCAGCCTTTCGGCGCCGCGCGGCTCCACGGTCGCGATAGTCGGTCCTACGGGTGCCGGAAAGACCACGGTCATAAATCTTCTGATGCGGTTTTATGATGTGAATTCGGGAACGATACGCATCGACGGCAGGGAAATACGCGAGGTGACGCGCGCATCCCTGCGCGGAGCATACACCATGGTGCTTCAGGACACATGGCTTTTCTGCGGTACCGTGGCGGAGAATATCGCCTACGGTAAGGAGGGCGCGACCGACGAGGAGATACGCGCCGCTGCCCGCGCCGCGCGTATCGACGGCTTTATCGAAACCCTTCCGGAAGGATACGATACCGTACTTACCGATAATGGCTCCGGTATCTCCAAGGGGCAGAAACAGCTTATCACGATAGCCCGCGCCATGCTTGCGGACGCGTCCATGCTGATACTCGACGAGGCGACCTCAAACGTTGATTCCCGCACCGAACAGCAGATACAGTCCGCCATGATGGAGCTTATGCAGGGCAGGACCTGCTTTGTCATCGCGCACAGGCTGTCAACGATACAGAATGCCGATCTGATCCTTGTCATGAAGGACGGAAACGTCATAGAGCAGGGAAGCCACAGCGAGCTTATGCGGGCGGGCGGCTTCTATGCCGGACTTTACAATTCGCAGTTCACATAAAAACATGTGGCATAAAAAACTCAGAATGAGTTTTTTATGCCACATTGATTTGGTTAGACTACAAATTCATGCTCGAACGAATCCCACGGTATATTTACCTTGGCTCCGCCGTTTATCAGCGAGTCGATGTGCATAAGAAGCGGAAAATCCGCTGTGTCAGCCTTGCCGTGCGCTGCAAGCGCGCGTACAGCCTTTGCCGTGCGCGACGATATGACTATCGATTCGAGCGTCACGCCGTCAAGCGTACGCATTGCGTCCTCAAAGGACATGCCCTTGCCGAGGAGCGTACCTATAAGACGCGTTCTGCCGCCGAAAACGGTGACGTAAAGGTCGCCGGCGCCGAGATATATAAGTTCATCACTGCCGCCGCAAAGGGCGAGGAGCCGACGCATTTCACGCATGCTCTGACCGAACAACGCTGCCTGTGAATTGTAGTGCAGCTTACCGTCGCGCGCCTCTGCCAGCCCTACGGCAAGCGTCACGCCGAGGGCATATGCGTTTTTCATCGCTACCGCGCATTCCACGCCGGTCTCATCGGTCGAGAGGCTTATGTGGTAGTAATCGGTTTCAAACATCGACTTTATACGGCGCAGGAGCTCAATGTCGTCGCCGCAGAAGCAGACCTCTGTCTGGTCATGGTCCGCAAGCTCATAGCTTGTGCAGGGACCTCCTATGGCGCAAAGACGAAGGTCGCGCCTGCCGAGCATACGTCGGTAAAGCTCGGGGTATGGGACAAGCTCGCCGTCATCGGTGTTCATCATGCCTTTTGTTACCGAAAGAACGGGGATGGATGCGGGAAGCCCGCGGAGAACGTTTTCGGCAAACCAGTCAACGCCGAAACTCGATACGCCGGATAGCAGCAGATCCGCGCCGTCCAGTGCTTCACGGTAGTTTTCGAACTGATAATATTTTATGCCGTCGGGCAGGTGGCGCTTCAGCGTGATGTGAGTTCCGTCGGCTTGCGCCGCATCGATTATCGCACGGTCGAGCGGTGTGCCGACAAGCCTGACTTCGTTTCCGTTCTCTCGGAGGGGAAAACTTAGCGCCGAACCCATCATACCGGCGCCGATGATCGTCACTGTACTCATTTTGTATCTGTCCTTACTTTATTTCGGAAAAAGCTTTTCCGCATACAGTAATTATACATCATATGTGCGACGATGGCAAGACTTTTTTGATAAAATCAGATCAACCCTTGACATGCGGCGGTCGGATGGTGTAAAATATACGAAAGGAAAACTGAAGGGAGTTCAAACATGGCTTCAGGCAAGTCAAATTCATGTCGGGTCGTAATAAGCCTGATCTACATTATAATAGGCGTCGATTCGCTCGTGCCGTCTGTAAAATCGGCGCTCGGAGCGGCGCTTGACCTTGATCTTATCGGCATACTTGCCGCATCTGCGGGGATACTTATGCTTCTTGCAGGGCTTTTCGGCATTCTTGACGTCAAGCGCGGAGTATGCCGCACGATGGGGATCGTTATTTTTGCAATATCCGCATTTATGCTCGTGTGGTCGCTTATCAAGGGGCACGGCTATCAGCGTGACGGGCTGATACTCGCCGCACTTTCGTGGCTCTTTATCGTCTGCATATGACGTCGGGCACAAATGCCCTGAAAGGATGATCGTATAATGGAAAACAAAACACCGAGGATAGAAATAAAGCATGTCAAGGCGGATGAGGTGTCATTCGTCAACCGTCTTGCGCCGGGTGAGACGATACAGCTCGGCTTCAAATACACATACAATATCATTTATTCCGGCGGAGACAGCGGCAGGGCGGAAATGACTCTTGTTGCCGAGAATCAAAGCGCTCCCGATAATTTCCGCCTCCGCGTGGTGGAAACGGGGATATTCACCTGTGCGCCCGGACTGCCGCGCGAGATGGTTCATGTGGCGACCTTCCGTGCGATTTTTCCGTATGCCAAGGCTCTGGCGGCGATGATAAGCTCCGCCTCGGGCGTTCCCGCGGTGATGATACCCGAGATCGATCTTGATGCCTCGGATGTCATGCGCATAGACTACAAGCCGCCAAAAAAAGAGAATGAGGAGTGATATCGCTCCTCATTCTGCATTTATAACGACGATCTCGGTCGGATTGAAAAAACGCGGTATCCTTACCGTGTTGGTCACGCCGCGGCTGACCACAAGTCTGCCGCCGTCGTAGATTCCGGCCGTGTATTTGGGGAAAAGTCCCTGACCGGGTGCAAACACGCCGCGCCCGAAGATGCTCCACTGCCCGCCGTGCGCGTGACCGGAAACCGTAAGTTCTATATCTGTCCCGCGTATATAGTCGGGATAGTATTCCGGGTGATGGCAGAGCAAAAGCCGCGGCGACGGCATTGCGGCAAAACGCGCAAGCCGGTCGAGATCGGGCGGCGGAGTTTTTTCAAGGTCGGTACGGTATTCGGTAAAAAATCCGGATGTCAGCCCGCCGATAGTGATGCCGCGAAAAGCTGTGGCGTCATTGTCGAGAAGCACGGCGCCCGCCTCAATGAGCCCGTTGCGTGTTTCGTCCGACATGTGCTTGTCGTGGTTGCCCAATGAGCAGAAGACCGGTACATTTGCCGCAAGATCTTTTATTGCCGCGAGAGTGCCCGGCGTATTGCCGCGCGTGTCAAAAATATCACCCGGCATCAGCACGGCGTCGGGCATAGCTCCGAGCGCAAACTCTGTAAGCTCCGGAGTCACGTGACCGTGGAGGTCCGCTATCACCGCAAAGCGCAGACGTTCGTTGAGTCCGGATATTTTGACATTGTATTCGGTCGTTTTCATTGGAATACCTTTCTGAAATATGGGGCTGTCTCGGAGTCGGGACAGCCCCATGCGTTAGTTATGTAGCGTCAGCTTATGCAGCGCAAGCGGTCAGCGCTCAGACAAGTCCGAGAGCCTCGCGGATGTGGTCGGGTCTGTTGGTGATAAGGGCATCACAGCCGGCGTCTGCAAGCATTTTTGCAGCCTCTGCG
>CAUABN010000107.1:0-5314 GCA_958427275.1 uncultured Anaerotruncus sp. | reverse complement strand
AGCGGTGCAAACAGAGGATCGGCGGCAGGGAGGATGATAACGTCGTCGGCGTATTCGCCGGGAGACGGAAAATCGGGAGCGCAGACAAGTATCACATATCCGCCACGGCTGCGCACCTCGCGGATGTTGCCGGTCATTTTATCGTAATGTACCGGCGAGGTGGCAAGAGCTATGACCGGCGTCCCCTCGGTCACGAGCGACAGAGTTCCGTGCTTCAGCTCACCCGCCGCATAAGCCTCACTGTGGATATACGATATCTCCTTCAGCTTCAGCGAGCATTCCGCGGCTGCCAGGAAGTCGGGACCTCTGCCGATATAAAACAGATCGTCGTGCGCCGCGATTTTTTTTGCAAACCCGGCTATCTCGGCGCGGCGCGAGATTATTTCGGCAATGCATGCCGGCAGTGTATCTGCGATTTCCCGGCAAAGTCTTTTGGCATCACCGGCGTCGATCACACCGCGGATAACGCCAAGCCGCAGTGCAAGCATTGCAAGCGCCGTGACCTGAGAGGAATATCCCTTTGTGGTAGCAACGGCTATCTCGGGACCCGCCCCGGTGTACATAACGGCGTCCGATCCGCGGGCTATCGCCGAACCGACGACGTTTATCATGCCGACGGACGGAATGCCGTTTTTGTGCGCAAGGCGGAGCGCCTGAAGGGTATCAGAAGTTTCTCCGGACTGCGATATCGGTATCAGCAGTGTCCGCCCGGCTGTGACGGGCGGAGAATAGCGGTATTCCGATGCAAGCTCGACCGTGACCGGAATACCCGCAAGCCGTTCCGTCAGCATACGTCCCATCAGCCCTGCATGCATGGCAGAGCCGCATCCCGTTATTACGATACTGTCGATAGTATTCAGAAGCGCATCGTCTATGCCGTCGGCTGAAAGCTCCGGCATCCCGTTTTCGCCTATCCGGCGCGTTGCCGCGCGGTGTATCACATCGGGCTGTTCGTGTATCTCCTTCAGCATGAAGTGCGGATAGCCTTCCTTGTCTGCCGCGCCCTCCGACCATTCTACGGTTTCGGGAGCTTTTTCGATGCGCTTCCCGTCAGGATCGAAAAATTCTGTCCCGTCCGGCGCAAGGTGCGCCGTTTCTCCCTCTCCGAGACGTACGAGACGACGCGTATGCGGCAAAAGCGCGGGAATATCCGAGGCAATATACGCGCCGTCGGGTGTATATGCGGCAATAAGCGGGCTGTCGCGGCGTGTTGCGTAGATCTCGTGCGGACGGTCGCGGAATATTATCCCGAAGGCATACGAGCCGCAAAGACGTGCGGCGGCGCGGCGTATCGCCGAAAGCGGATCATGCGACTCGCGATAATACATGTCAATGAGGTGCGCCGCACATTCTGTATCCGTGTCGCTCGCAAATGTATATCCTGCGGCGGATAGCTCTGTGCGCAACTCAAGATAATTTTCGATTATTCCGTTGTGAACGAGCACAAGACTTGCGGAGGCTTGCGGGTGAGCGTTTGCCTCGCTCGGCGCTCCGTGAGTCGCCCAGCGCGTGTGACCTATGCCGCAGCTTCCGTCGATGCCGCCGGTTTCATCGACCGCTTCGGCAAGTCCGCTTACGCGTCCGACGCGTCGGACGGTAACTATGCCGTCGCCGCCCGCGACCGAGATACCGGCCGAGTCGTAGCCGCGGTATTCAAGCGCCGCAAGTCCGTCAAGCAGAATGCCCGCGGCATTTCTTTTTCCTGTGTATCCTATTATTCCGCACATCAGTATCATCTCCGTGATATATTACGTAATATTATATAAAATATGGTTTGAAATCGGGTGAAAAAAGAGGCTGTCGCACACTGTAAGTACAGCAGCCTCTCTTTATTATTTTATCTTTTCTGCACGATCTTATCCGCCGCTTTTACAATGCTGTGGGCGGGAATGACTCCGCGCAGATGTGTGAGCGGATATACTGAGGTCCCCTTGCCTATCACTGTACCGGGACTGAGAACACAGCCACAGCCCACGTCGGCGCAGTCTCCGAGAAAAGCGCCGACTTTGCGCCGGCCTGTGTCGTAGTTCGCCGCACTGTGTATCACAACATTTTTGCCGTCGCCCTTGAGGTTCGAGCAGACCGCGCCTGCGCCCATGTGCGCCTTGTGCCCGAGTATGGAGTCGCCGACATAGTTGTAGTGCGGCACCTGCGCATGGTCCATTATGATGCAGTTTTTCAGCTCGGTAGAATTGCCTATCACGCAACTCTCGCCCACAAGAACGCCGCCGCGCAGATATGCGCCGGGGCGCAGGACACTGCCGTGTCCGATGACAGCCGTGCCTTCTATCACGGCGGTCGGAGCTATTTTGACGTCGCGTCCCACCAAAACGCCGGGACGGAGCAGGGTATAACCCTCGTATCCCACATCCGCGAGGTGTGCGGTGAATTCCGCAATGCGTCCGAGCACCTCCCACGGGAATGTCGCTCCCTCAAATACGGGAGCGAAAATCTCCGGCAGCTTGCCATAAAGCTCACATACCGAGTTCAGGTCAGTCACAGCAATACCCCCGCTTTTTTATCACCGCCGCGAGCTTTGCGGCGTATGCCTCGCAGTCGTCTGCGTTTTCGCATTCCACCATTATGCGTATCACCGGCTCGGTGCCGGATTCACGCAGGAGGACACGCCCATGACCGCCTATGGCATCATTTATCTCGGCGAGCTTTTTCTTTACCTCTTCGTCCGCGGTAACGGCGGGCTTGGAGGTCACATTTATGCTGCGGCAGAGCTGAGGGTACAGCTTTACCGGCTTGGCGAGCTTTGAAAGAGTGGTCTTGTTGTCGAGCATCTCCTCGGTTATCATTATGGCGGTGAGTATGCCGTCTCCTGTCGTGGCATATTTTTTGAGGATTATATGTCCCGACTGTTCTCCGCCGAGGCGGTAGCCGTTCTGCTGCATGCACTCGTAAACAAAGCGGTCTCCCACCGCAGTCACGGCGCAGTGTATTCCCTCGGCTTCAAGGGCGGCAAGCAGACCGCTGTTGGACATCACGGTAGCCACAACGGTGTTGAAGTCAAGATTGCCGCGCTCCTTGAGACGCTTGGCGAGGATGTAAATTATATGGTCGCCGTTTACCTCGTTGCCTTTTTCATCAACCGCGATGCAGCGGTCGGCGTCGCCGTCAAACGCAAAGCCAACGTCAAGGTGATTCTCACGGACGAACGCGCGCAGTGCGTCTATATGCGTCGAGCCGCAGTCGCGGTTGATATTGGTCCCGTCCGGCGAGGCGCCCATCACATATGTCTGCGCTCCGAGAGCGTCGAACACCGCCTTCGCGATCATCCACGATGCGCCGTTGGCGCAGTCAAGACCGACCTTGAGACTGCGGTAGGAATGCGACGCCACCGAGATAAGATATCCGACATATCTGTTTCTGCCCGCAATGTAGTCAACGATGCAGCCTATGCGGTCGCGCCGCGCGAGCGGAAGATCGCTGCCCGAAATACCGAGACGCGCTATGTCCCCGTCGATATACGCTTCAATGAGCGCGGCGGCGGCATCGTCTATTTTTTCGCCGTAGCGGTTGATGAGCTTTATGCCGTTGTCGTAGTATGGATTGTGCGATGCCGATATCATAACGCCGCAGTCGAACTCATCCTGCTTGGTCACGTACGTCACGCTCGGGGTGGTGGTGACGTGAAGCATGTAGGCATCGGCACCCGAGGCGGTGATGCCGGCGACGAGGGAATATTCAAGCATATAGCTTGAACGGCGGGTGTCCTTGCCTATAACTATGCGCGGACGGTAGCCGGGCTTGCGGCAGCCGGAAAGCGGTGAGGCGTAATACCAGCCGAGGAATCTTCCCACCTTGTAGGCGTGCGCGGAGGTCAGCGTTACATTCGCTTCACCGCGGAAGCCGTCGGTGCCGAAATATTTGTTCATGCCGTCGAGCGATCTTGAGGGAGTATCTGTGCTGTCCGACCCTGCCGCGCCGCGGTGGATCACCACGTCATCGTGCAGAAGCTCGTCGGCGCTCAGCGAGAAAAGCTCGCAGATAAGAAGCACCTTGTCAATGTGGGGCAGGGATTGGTCCATCTCCCACTTTGAGACCGATTGACGTGACACGCCGAGCTTTTCGGCGAGCTGTTCCTGTGATATTTTGTTTGCAATGCGTAAATGCGTGATCTTTTCGCCTATTGTCATGAATTTACCCGTGCCTTTCGATTTTACCGGCGCGTGGCGCGCCGTACTGTCTTGCTGGCGGCAGGGCAGAGATGTTCTGCCCGCACGCGGTTTGGAATAGTATTTCACTTCGGTATCAGTTTATTCATTCTGCCGATTATATGATACCACACCGCGCTTGACAAATCAAGCATTTTTTCGTGGAATGTTCCGCAACCGCAGGTTGCGGGCACTGCAACAAAAAAAGGTTCCGCCGCGCTTACGCTCGGCAGAACCAAATCAAGGAATAAAATATTATCTGTAATTTTCAACGGTGGCTTCATCGTCCACCGGGATGTGTGCGCTCACACTGTGAGGGTTGCGGGCGGGAGCGTCATCGGTAGCTGCCAGCTCACCCTGCATTATGCTTTCAAGCTCATCCTCCTCGTCGGGGGATACTATGTCATACTCGTCGCGGTCAAAAAGGGCTAAGGCATATCCGCCGTTTTTCTTTTTTAGCTCGGAGAGCGCCGAGGCAAATGCCGCAAAAAGCACCGCAAGGGCTGTTATGCTGAAAAGCAACGTTATCGATGCCGAACGGCGGCGTTCGCGGCGTATAAGGTCGCGGCGCTGTTCCTCTGCGTAGGCACAGAGCTTGAATATTGAGATCACCGCGGCTGTGGCGACCGATAATCTGAACGCTCGGCGAATGCGTTTTTTTATTCTTCTGGGGTTTGCCGTGTTTGCGGGTTGATTCATACCGTTTTTATCCTTTCGTTGCGTATGGTGTCGGGATCAGTTGTTTTCCTGCTTTGAGATATATTTGAGATATGCGTTCATAAAGCCGTCGAGCGCGCCGTCCATAACGGCGCCTATGTTTCCGGTCTCGTAGCCCGTGCGGTTGTCTTTTACAAGCGTGTAGGGCATGAAAACGTAAGAGCGTATCTGCGAGCCCCATTCGATGTTGGTCTTGTTGCCCTGTATTTCGGCAATAGTATCAAGGCGCTCGCGTATTTTTATCTCCATGAGCTTGGATTTGAGCATTTTCATTGCCGTTTCCTTGTTCTGAAGCTGTGAGCGCTCTGTCTGACATGTCACCACAATGCCGGTGGGCTTGTGTACGATACGCACAGCCGAGCTGACCTTGTTTACGTTCTGACCGCCGGCGCCGCTGGAGTGGAAGGGAATGAAGTCGTAGTCCTCGTCGCGTA
>CAUABN010000106.1:0-5323 GCA_958427275.1 uncultured Anaerotruncus sp. | reverse complement strand
CCTGCGGCGTCTTGGTCAAAGTTATTGTAAATCGCAGATAGCTACTTGGCGGGTGTGAAGAAGATTTCCGCCGGCGGAAATCTATTATTTTCCGTAAAACCAAAAACAGAGAGCAGACATGATATGTACCCCCAATTCCGGACAACCGGAATTGGGGGTACATATCAATGTGAGTCTGCTCTCTTTTCGCCGGGAAAGTTCTTCATGTTCAGATGTAACTAAAGACGTGTAGTAGATAAGAACCTGTACTCGCTTCACCCTCGGGGTATGAAGCTCAGAATCTGAAGCCACGCCACCCGAGTTCAAAGCTTAGATTTGATTGAGCGCATGTCGGCGAGCATGTCGTCTTTTTTGCGCGGATCGCGCAAAAGCGCGGCAGGATGGTAAACAGCCGTCATAAGAAAATCACCGCGCTCGTACCACTTGCCGTGGTCGCGCGTTATTTTGAAATCGGGGCTGATGAGCCGCATTGCGGCTATCCTGCCAAGACACACGATAACACGCGGACGGATAAGCCTTACCTGCTCGCGCAGAAAGCCTATGCAAGCATCCTCCTCCGCCGGGAGCGGATCACGGTTGTGAGGCGGACGGCACTTGAGTATGTTGGCAATGTATACATCCTCACGCTTTATATCCACGGCGTAAAGATAACGGTCAAGAAGCTGACCGGCACGCCCGACAAAGGGTATGCCCTGAAGATCCTCCTGCTCGCCGGGCGCCTCGCCCACAAACATGAGCGCGGCATCGCGGTTCCCTACGCCGAAAACGCAGTTGGTGCGGCTTTCGGCAAGTCCGCAGGCGGTGCATGCGCGGCATTTTGACTCAAGCTCGCCAAAAAGGCGCTCTTTTTCGGCGCCGGTCATGATTTCTCACCCGGCTTGCGGTCCGCGTCGGACGACGAATAGCTGTAACCGTATTTTGAATATCCGTACTTGCCATATCTGCCGTAGCGACGGTAGCCGCTGTAATATCCCGAGCCGTTCTGACGGACATCGGACATAACAACGCCGAGAACATGCGTTCCCGCAAGCTCAATGCTGTCAAAACTGCGGCGAAGGTCTATTTGGCGGCATACATCGGGGCGGACGACCAAAAGAAGTCCCGCCGTGTTGCCGGCAAAGGTGAGCGCATCGGAAACCACTGTGAGCGGCGGCGTATCAACGATAACGTAATCGTACACCTTGCATACGATATCGAGCAGCCGCTGCATGGCGGGAGAACTGAGAAGCTCGGAGGGGTTGGGCGGAGTGGGTCCCGCAGAGAGCAGATCAAGTCCAGGTCTTACCGAATGGTGGACCGCATCGGCAAGTCTGTCAAGATTGACAAGGCAGGTGGAAATCCCCTCCTTGTTATCGACCTTGAAGTTGCGGTGCTGTACCGCCTTGCGCATATCGGCATCTATAAGAAGGACATTTGCGTTTGTCTGCGCAAACACGACGCCGAGGTTTGAAGCGGTCGTGGATTTACCCTCGCTTGGCAGCGGGCTTGATACCACGAGCGCGTTTTTATGCGGTGTTTCGGGCGCCAGAGCCGCAGTCGTAAACTGAATATTGGTACGCAGGGTCTTGTACGCCTCGGTCACGGCAAACGGTGTTTCCGAGTCTATGACCATTGCGGAGCCGGGGCGACGCCCCTTCCTTTTTTTCTTATTTATCAGACTTACTATGCTCATATCTTGCGTAGTACCTTTCATTTGTTTTGCCGGAGAAATCGGGGATCTCGCCGATACTGGGAACATTGTAGACGGCGGTTATGTCGTCCTTGGTGTGTATACGCGTGTCAAATGTGCTTATGAGTATTATGATAGCGCTTACAATCGCGGCGGCGACAAGTCCTATCGCGGCGGGCTTGGTAAGTCCCGGCATGTTGCCGGTGCCGGAACGGTACGCAGAGTCAACCTTTTTGGCGTATCCGCTGTTTATTATGTCCTCGACCACGAGCGGAACTACATCCACTATCGCATCGGCTATGATTATGGCATCGGTCTCGTCACCGCAGGTGACCCTTACCGCCATAACCTCGGTGTTGTTTACCGAGCTGAGATTGACCATTCCCTTTATTGCAGCGGCAGTGTATTTTCTGCCCGATACCGCGCTGGTAAATACGCCGTCGGCAGTACCGTCAAGCGTGTCAAGCTCCTCCATTACGCTCGTCAGCGCACGGTTGGACTTGACTATGACGTTGCAGACGTTTATAAGCGCCTGCGCGTTGAGCTGGTTGCCCGAGGAGTAATATGTGGACGATCCGGGCGACACATACATGGTCGCGGTAGCGGAATACACCGGCACCTTTGGTCTTTCCACCGCAAAATATGTGAGAATGAAGCAAAGCAGAAAAGCAAGGATGATTATCCACGCATGGCGCAGAAGCAGAAGAGCCATTGCTTTGAGATCGATGGGTTCGTTCATTTTTCTTTTTCCTTTCGTTTCACAAGAGCGCTAAGGATCGCCCGCAGGCGCATTTTGTGCGTTTTGACGGCTCGCCGTGCCGAGTGATATATCCATACCGGAGAGTGCGGTCCTATGACCCTGCCGCGGCGTATCACCGTGCGTACAGAGGCAACAAGGCTTTCGCGCGGGATGGGACCCTCGATAAAGGACTGCGCGTCGCCGATGAACCACAGTGCATCCGGCGTGACGCGGCAGACGCGATGAAGCACGTAGCTCCCGTCCCGGCGTGTGAACAGCATTATATCTCCGCGCCGCGGTGCGACTGCGGAAGGAGAGGTGAGGATAACGGTATCTCTGCCGTCGCGAAGAAATGGCTCCATGCTGCTGCCGCTCACCACAAGCGGCACCGAGGCGCCGCCGCTGACAAGCTCGGCTGCCACGGGCATAAAATCCTCTGCGCCGACTATATGAACGCCGTCCTGTGCCGGCGTTCCGGGTGCAGCGCCGCGGCGTGATATTTCGTCATCCATGCGGTTTTTCCTCACTTTCGGAAGCTGCGCGACAGGATGCGTGCGCATCCGGCAGGCGCTGTCATGTGCCGACAAAAAATACATTATCATTATATCACACCTTAATGGTGCTGTCAAGAAAATTCATATTATTCAGCCCGATTTGCATGCATCGGCAAAAAACCGCAAGGATACGGGGTGAGACGTATTGAGACCACCGTACACGGCGCTGCAGTATATAATTTCGGAGCATGGCGGGACTGCGCGCCAAAGCGGTCCCGCAAAAAAGCATACGAAAGGTAATTATAAAATGGCGAACTACATTGATATCGAGGTTTCCGGCAAGCTGCCGAGTGCCGGAAGCGCCGCGCACGGAATAGTTTGCTGCAACAGCGACTATCGTCTGCGCTTTAAATTTTCCGCCGAGTGGAACGCATATGCCGACAAAACCGTGCTTTTGTCGGACGGGGACGTGCTTTACTCCGTTACTCTTGCCGACAGCGCCGCCGAGTGCGGCCTGCCGCGCATATCGCGTCCCGGAACATTTGAGCTTGGCGTGATCGCAGGCGACGGTCCCGCGCTTGCGACAGTGGGGCTGCCCGTGACGGTGGTCCCGTCGATATGCACACGCGCCGAAGGGGCGCTTGCCGCCGACGGCAACGGCAACGAAAGGCTTACCGCATACCTTGAAGCGGCCGGAGCCGCCGTAAAGGATGCAAACAGCGCCGCAGCGGCTGCGCGTTCCGCCACCGCACGCGCCAACGAAGCCGCCGACAGCGTGGAAAGAGCCAAGGAGAGCGCCGCATATGCCGCGGCAAGAGCGGGAATGGCGGCAAGCTCCGCAAACAGCGCCGCCGAAGCGGCACGGACCGCCACTGCAGAGCTGTATGACGCTCCCGCAAAAGGAGAACGGCATGTATCGCAGTAAGCAGATACGCTCCGCGCGGCATATACCGGCAGTAAAAGGTACAGTATCAAAAGCAAAGGATGGTACATCATGATTAAAATAACACAAGCCATGCTCACGGAAAACACCTGCTACCGGATCGCACAGCCAATGAAGGTGCTCGGTCTTATGCTCCACTCTATCGGCACGCCTCAGCCCAATGCCGAGGTATTCGCCCGCGGCTGGAACGATCCCTCGAAGGAAGTCGCAGTTCACGGGTTCATCGACGGCAACACGGGAGAGGTGTGGCAGTTCCTGCCGTGGGACATCTGCGGATGGCACGCGGGAGGCGCGGCGAATCAGACCCACATCGGCGTCGAGATGGGCGAGCCGGACTGCATCCGCTACAAGCCGTCAAGCGCGACGTTTACGCTCCGCAACGCCGACCGCCCGGCGGCGGTCGCCTGCGCGCTGCGCACCTACAATGCGGCGGTCGAGCTGTTCGCTTATCTCTGCGACAAGTTCGGTCTTGACCCGACAGCCGACGGCGTTATCATCGGTCACGCCGAGGGTCACGCGCGCGGCATCGCGTCAAACCACGGCGATCCGGAGCATCTCTGGCGTCAGCTCGGCATGGACAAGACCATGGACGGCTTCCGCCGTGACGTAGCGGCAAAGCTCGGCAAGGTCGTGTCAACTCCCACTCCCGACCCGGCGCAGAGCGGGACGGTATACACCGTCCGTGCGGGTGACACGCTCTCCGGCATCGGCGCGCGCTTCGGCGTGGACTGGCGCACGCTCGTGACCGCCAACGGCGTCATAGACCCGAGCCTCATCTACCCCGGACAGCGGCTGACCATACCGGGCGCCGAGGCTGTGACCTACACGGTCAAGCCCGGCGACAGCCTCTGGCGAATCGCCAAGGAGTACCTCGGCGCGGGCATCCGCTACGGCGAGATCGTGCGTGCAAACGGCATGACCGAGGCGGCGATCTATCCCGGCGACGTGCTCATCATCCCGCGGAGGTGAGAGGATGGAGGCCGAAGACATCGCCGTAAAGCTCGAAGCCGTGGACAGCCGGTCGCGGTCGAACACCCACCGCATAGACGCTCTTGAGCGCCATCAGGCGGAGAACGACAAGATGCTGAACACCATCGCCCTGATCGCGCAGCGGCAGGACACGATGGATGTGGACATCAAGGAGATAAAGACCGACGTCAAGAGCCTTGCCGCCAAGCCCGCACGCCGCTGGGAGATGGTAGTGGACAAGATCATACTTGCCCTCGCCGCCGGGCTTGCGGCGTACATACTTGCACACTTGGGGATGTGATCCCCGGAAAGGAAAGGTAATAAAAATGAAGAAAGAAAAGCTCCTCCGCTGGCTGAAGGCAGCCGGCATACGCGCCGTGAAGACGGTGGCACAGACCGCCGTGGCGACCATCGGGACCTCCGCCGTGCTCGGCGACGTCAACTGGCTCGCCGTCGCCTCCGCCTCCGCCCTCGCCGGCATCCTCTCGATGCTCACCAGCCTCGCAGGA
>CAUABN010000105.1:0-5341 GCA_958427275.1 uncultured Anaerotruncus sp. | reverse complement strand
TGATATCATCGCGCAGATCAAACAGCTGCTCCCACTTTTCGGCGCCGTCAAATTCATACTCAGCGGAGGCCGTGGGAAGATCGTTGAGGTAAACGCTCATCTTGTTGTCAGCCGCGGAGTGAGGCATAGCCTGCCATATTTCCTCAGCGGTGAATGCAAGCATGGGAGCTATGATGCGGTCAAGGGCGCTTATGATGCGATACATGGCGCTCTGTGCCGAGCGACGTGCCGGCGAATCGCTCTTTTCAACATAAACGCGGTCCTTGGTTATATCGATATACAGCTTGGACATATCGATCGTGCAGAAGTTATTCACTGCGTGGTAGACAAGATGGAACTGATATGTGTCGTAACCGTTCCGTGCAGTCTTGATGAGCGCATTGAGGCGCGAGAGTGCCCAGCGGTCGATGTCAAGAAGCTCGCTTACGGGCATAAGATCGCGGTCAGGCTCAAAATCACCGAGATTTGCCATAATGATACGGGCTGTATTGCGTATCTTGCGGTATGCTTCGGAAAGCTGCTTGAAGATATTATCGGAAGCGCGGACGTCTACCGTGTAGTCACTTGAAGCGACCCAGAGTCGAACGAGATCGGCACCGTATTTCTTTATAACATCATCCGGAGCGACAGTGTTTCCGAGAGATTTGTGCATCTGCTTGCCTTCGCCATCGACGACCCAGCCGTGAGTAAGAACTGCGCGATAGGGCGCCCCCTGTTCTTTGGCGGCAACGGCGGTGAGAAGGGAAGACTGGAACCAGCCGCGGTACTGGTCTGCTCCCTCAAGATAGAGGTCTGCGGGCCATTTGAGCGCAGGATCATCGTCAAGCACCGAAAAATGAGTTGAGCCAGAGTCGAACCAGCCGTCAAGGGTGTTGGTGTCTTTGGTGAAGTGCTTGCAGCCGCAGTGCGGGCATTTGAAGTCTTCGCCGAGAAGCTCGGATGCGTCAAGGTCAAACCACGCGTTTGATCCGCGCTCGGCAAATATCTTTGAAACGCGGTCGATGCTTTCATCGTTGCATATAGGCTTGCCGCACTCTTCGCAGTAGAACACCGGAATGGGAAGTCCCCAATGACGCTGACGGGAAATGCACCAGTCGGCGCGCTCGCGGATCATCTGTACCATGCGCTCTCCGCCCCATGCGGGCATCCATGTAACGTCCGCGCAGGCGGCAACGGCGGCATCCTTGAATGCTTCTACCGAGCAGAACCACTGCGGCGTTGCACGGAAAATGATCGGATTCTTGCATCTCCAGCAGTGCGGGTAGGAGTGAACGACCTCTTCGCTGGCGAACAATGCGCCGCTTTCCTTCATATCGGCAAGGATTGCCTCATTGGATTTTTCGTAATACATACCGGCGTATTTACCGGCATCTGCAGTCTGATATCCGCGGTCATCGACAGGAACTATGATGTCGATGCCGTACTTTTTGCAGGTGTTGAAGTCATCGGCACCAAAGCCCGGCGCTGTGTGTACGCAGCCTGTGCCGCTGTCCATTGTTACATAATCGGCATTGACGATGACGGATTTGCGGTCAAGGAAGGGATGCGCGGCGGTCATGAATTCAAATTCGCGACCGGGAGCTGTATAAACGATCTCGTAGCTTTCGATGCCGCCTTCACGCATAGTACGCTCGGCAAGCGCCTCCGCGGTGATATAGAAGTTTCCGTCGGCGGCACTGATGACAGCATATTTCTCATCGGGATGCAGGGCAATTGCAAGGTTGCCGGGAAGAGTCCAGGTCGTGGTGGTCCAGATTATAAAATATGTGCGTGAAAGATCGCATACACTACCGAGCTTGCCCTTGTCGTCGCTGATCTTGAACTTGACATAGATCGAAGTGCATTTGTCGTCCTTGTATTCGATCTCCGCCTCTGCAAGAGCTGTTTCGTCATGAGGGCACCAGTAGACGGGTTTGAGTCCTTTGTAAATATATCCCTTTTTGAACATCTCGCAGAAAACGCGGACCTCACGGGCTTCAAAGGAAGGAGCCATTGTTGTATAGGGATGCTGCCAGTCGCCGCAGACGCCGAGACGGATGAACTCGCTTCTCTGGCGGTCAATATAGTTCTGCGCAAACTTGTGGCATGCATCGCGGAATTCGGAGATCGACATTTTTTTGCGGTCGAGCTTGTTCTTCTTGATTATAGCACTTTCGATAGGCATACCGTGGTTGTCCCAGCCGGGAATATACGGTGCGTAATAGCCCTCCATCGTTTTGAATTTCACGATGAAGTCCTTGAGTATCTTGTTCATTGCGGTGCCCATGTGGATATCTCCGTTGGAGAAGGGAGGACCGTCATGAAGAACAAATTGCTCATGTCCCTCATTTTTCTTCAGCATGAGGGAGTAGAGATCTATTTCGTCCCAATATTTGAGCATTTCCGGCTCGCGCTGGGGAAGATTGGCGCGCATGGCGAAGGATGTTGTGGGTAGATTGAGTGTGCTTGTGTAATCTTTAGACATTTTTGATATGTGTCCTTTCTTTGCTGTCCGGGGATTTATTTACCGAGTCTGCGACGTATAGCGTCGAGGGAGCTCTTCATGTTGCCGAAGCCTGTCTTTGAGCTTTCCGATGCCTCATCGGTTGTTTCATTTCCGCTCCCGGGGGCGGGCGACTTGTCTTGTTTATCTTCTGCGGGGCTTTCTTCCGAAGTACCGCCGTCGGAATACATTGCCGCAAGCATATTCTTTATATCGTCATCTGTCATCGAGATGGCTTCGGTAGAGCCGTCTGTTTCCGCTTCCGTCTTGGGTTTGCTGATCTCGGGCTTGGGAGCGGGGGCGGCAGCATCGGTAGCTTTCGCCGATCCTATGGCGTTTTTCAATGCATCGAGTATGCTGCTGTCGGCAGTCTGCTCGCTGACTTGTTCGACATCCTGACTGGGGATCTCGGTGAACAGATTGGGATCCGGCGTATCTTTGCCGAGTTCATCGTCGGGCATTTCCTCAAACACAAGCTCGGGAATCGCCTCCGCGGATCCGGTAGTATCCGCAACCGGAATTTCCTCTTTGTCAGGCTGTGCGGCTTCGCTCGCTACAGATTCCCGGGTTTCCCGTTCGGGAGCGGTATGCTCGTCACCCGCCGCGCGGCAAAGAGCCTCTGTACGCGCCTCTATCGTGCGGCACATCGCTGCGGAACGATCGTCAAGATCGCCGCAAAGTGTCTCGGCGCGTGCGATTAGAGAGGCCAGTCTGTCATACGCCTCTGCAAGCTTTTTGTCGTTGGCGCTCACCGAAACGCCAAGATCCGCGAGTTTTTTGTCAAGACGCTCGGCTTCTGCCGTCAGGCGCTGATTGGAAACTCTCAGTTCATCGGCTTCTTTTTCAAGTTCAATGTTTCTGTTTTTCAGTACATCGCATTCTTCTTCAAGCGCTGCTGCCTTTGATTCGGCATTTGCGGCGCGTATACCCGTCGCTTCGTTATCCGAGTGAAGGCGTGTTATGCAGGCGATAAGGTCCTGTATGGCGCGGTCAGCGTCGCGGGCAGGATATTGATCGCCGTTTAGAGAGTATTTTTTCTTAAGTAATTCCAGTACGGGCATTACAAACCTCCGTAATTAATAATTAAAAAGTAACTGTCATCCTATCGGGATAAACGAAAGCGCTGTCTGCACGAGCAGTATGAGCATAGCAGAACAGAAGTACGAAACGTCGATAGGCGAGCCGCGGAACCATCTCATGCGCTCGAACAAGGCTCTGAGCGGGAATACAAAAGGTTCGGTGACAGTATAAACTAATAAAAATAAGTTATTGTCTTCATCCATCATGAAAAGCGACATGATCGAACGCACAAGCATTGCGAGGATGACGAAGGACAGAAAGATATCGACAGATTGAACGATCAGATATAAAAACAGTTCCAATATTAAACTCCGGATATTATTCGCTCAACAAACCTACCGCGCCCGAGGACAAAGCCTTCGCGGCGCGGCAGTCAAGGCTTGATCAGCCAGGGAAATTGTCAGCGGTCGCGTTGGCGTCTGCGTCAGCCTTGCGCCCTTCTTCGGAAATTTCCATGTTCTCGGGAGCGAGCATGTATGTGTTGGCGGCAACTCTCTTTATCTGTCCGCCGAGTGCGTATGATACGCCCGTGAGGAAGTAAATGAGGTTGGATGCCGTTTCCTTGTTGGCGGCTTCGAGATTAAGAACTACCGCGCATCTGTTGATAAGAAAATCGGCGATCGCGGGAGCTTCCTTATAGCTTGTGGGCTTTATGAGCTTCATGGCAAAGGCGGAGCCAGATGCCATTGAAGATGTGTAGGAGCCGGTGGCGCTTCTCTTGGGAGTATCCTCAATATTGAGGTCGTCCTTCTCGGCTGAGTTGAATGCACTCTCGTCGGGATATGTTGCGTCGCCCTGTGAATAGTAATCGGTGTCGTACGCGTTGTCGTAATCGGAATTATCGGGTTTTACTTTCCGTGAAAAAAAGCTCATGGTGATCCTCCATTTTATTCTGCATGTTTTTTTCTTTTAATATGTGATACTTATAAAGGCTTCAGCGTCCGAAAAGCGCTCTTCCAATGCGGACGCAGTTGGCTCCGCATTTGATAGCCGTCTCGAAGCTGTCGCTCATACCCATCGAAATGACAGGCTCCTTTATATTATGAAGTTTTTCGCGCCAAATGTCAAGAACAAGTTGATAAGTTTCTAAAAAATAATTTGAATAATCATCTTTTTTATCGAATTTCGGCCCCATTGTCATGAATCCGACGTGATCTATGTGCGGAAATTGACGAAGTGACAGACAAAATTCCGCTGCATCACCGGGAAGAACTCCGGTTTTGTTTTCCTCGCCGGCACCGTTGACTTCAACAAGCACACGGGTTACGGTGTCGCGTTTGGCAGACTGTTTTTCAATCTCGCGCGCCAGCTCCTCCGAGTCGAGCGAATGTATCAGCACGGTGCTTCCTATCAGATGTTTGACCTTGTTTGTCTGAAGATGACCTATAAAGTGAAACCGTATTCGGTCACGTTCCTCCGGTGTGAGCAGCTCGCGGTGAGCTATAAGCTGCTGAACGCGGTTTTCGCCGACATCTGCCACACCGCACTGACGCACAAGATGCAGGAATTCTCCGTCGCTTGCATACTTTGTTGCGGCTATAAGAGTGGGAGCTGATTTGAGTCCCGCCTCGCGCGATGCAACGATGATCCTGTGCGCTATTTCGTTGACCGACCGATCAATGTAAGCATAATCAGTCATTCGACATTCCTCCTTGCGTTATGCGGCAGAATCCGGATCAGCCGAGCGTTTTGCCGTCATAAAGATTTTTACCGGTAAGAATTATATCCTCAAGTTCGTCAAGATAGTAATAATAATCTTCCTTGGTACCGTACTTCACC
>CAUABN010000104.1:0-5356 GCA_958427275.1 uncultured Anaerotruncus sp. | reverse complement strand
CCCGCGCGAGTACCGTGCGGAAAGACTGAGAATGCTCCTTAAGGGTGCGGAGATCGCGCGCCGTCTTGAGGTGCAGGATGTGGTCACGCATGTCGGTTTTCTGCCCGAAAATCCTGCAACGACCGAGTACAATGAGATAGTTGCGGCTCTGCGCTACATAGGCAAGTGCCTGCTGCCCCACGGTCAGTACTTCCTGTTCGAGACCGGTCAGGAGACGCCTGTAACATTGCGCCGCACGATAGAGGATGTCGGCACCGGCAATCTTGGTATAAACCTTGACCCCGCCAATCTTCTTATGTACGGCAAGGGCAATCCCATTGACGCCCTCGGCGTATTCGGCGAATACGTGCGCGGCGTTCACGGTAAGGACGGCGAATATCCCACTGACGGTTGTCACCTCGGACACGAAAGACCTATGGGCGAGGGACTTGTGGATTATCCCCGCTTTATTGCCAAGCTGAAATCGATAGGCTATGACCGCACGATAACCATCGAGCGCGAGATCAAGGGAGATCAGCAGATAGCGGATATCCTCAAGGCGAAGGCGATGCTTGAGGAGCTTATCGGCAGCGACGCCGAATAAACGGAAAAATCAATGAACGGTGAGCCGGGATCCACCACGGCAGATCCCTCTCTTCCGTTCATTCGTATCATACGCCGCGCATTTGCCGGCGTTGGCAGTTTTTATCGGAGGGTTATAAAATCAATTTTACACCCCCTTTTTTTATATTCATATGCCGCCCTCTGTGGGGGGCGGCGCTGGCGCTCCCGCCGGCCCACCGCCGCAGATGGACCATACTTGCATGCGGCTTGGTCTTTTATGTCCTTGCCAACATCAAGACTCCGGTCAGCATCCTTTTTCTGGCGGTGAGCGCCGCCTTTGCGTACTGCGCGGCTTATGCCGTTTATGTCAGCCGCAAAAAGCCGAAAAAGACGGTGCTGGTCTTTTCGGTGTTTATGTGCATTGCAATGCTTGCGGTGCTTCGCATACTCGGCGTCAGGCTTGAGGCATACGACGTCACATTTCTTCCGTTCGGTGTGTCGGTCTATCTGCTTGCGGCGGTATCCATGCTGATAGATATATCGCGCGGGGACGCCGAGCCGCCCGCGTCGTTTGCCGACGCGCTTCTTTACATCGGATTCTTCCCGGTGCTTGTCGCCGGTCCTATCATAAAATACAAGGACTTTATACGTAAAAGCTCCAATGAGGAGCTTGAGTTTTCGCTTACCGGCGTTGCAAACGGGCTTGTGCTGTTTGCCCGCGGGTTTATAAAGCGCATAGGTGTTTCCGCTATACTTGCAGGCGCGTATGACGATATATCTTCGCTTGCGGTAAGTGAGGAAAAACTGAATCTCGGCGTCGGGATGTTTCTTGTGCTTCTGATGCTGACAAACGTTTATTTTGCTTTTTCCGGGTATTCGGACATGGGGCGCGGGCTTGCTCTTATAATGGGCATAAAGCTCGATAACGATTTCCACTACCCGTTTGCGGCGTGTACGCCGTTTGAATACATAAATCGCTTTTTTGTGAGTCTCACAGCCTTTCTTGACGATTACCTGGCGCAGCCACTCGAACGCATGATCTGCGGAGCGGCGGGAACCGAGCCGGGCAAACGCGATTTCCGCCGCGGCACTGCGGCATTCCTTGCGGGAATGCTCGTGGCAACGCTTACCGCGATCTGGTTCAAAGCCTCGCTTCCCATGTTGGTGGCTTTTCTTCCGCTCATTCTGCTAAGCGCCGCCGAACGTACAGTCCGCGCCTGCGGAACTTCCGGCGGCTTGGTGCGGCGCAATCTTGCGACGCGCACCGTCGGCAGATTGATAACGCTTGCGCTCGTATCGCTTTTCTGGACACAGATCAAGCTGCGTTCGGTAGGGCAGCTCGTTGATTATTTCCGCACTCTAACCGTGATTGGCTCATATCAGTCGTACAGGCTTTATATGACCATATACAACCGCGAGTATCTTTTTGCCGCCATGGTAGCGCTGTGGCTGCTTTTGCCGGCGCTGCTCGGTCTTTGCGGCGTTGACTGGTCACGCGGCAAAGCCGGAACGGTGCTGCGCACACTGTATTGCGGAGGCATTATCGCGCTGTTCGTTTTCAGCATATATGTGGTTATGCCGCAGTATCCGGAATACGCCATGTCGCCGTTCAAGTACATCACGTTTTAGCGGACGGAGGGGTGAGTAATGAAGGATAAAAAAATCAGCAACAATGTTGAAAAATGCGCTCTCTCGCCGGGCTTTGCGCTCGTTTGCACCGTGCTTTTTGTCGGAATACTGCTCTCGGGTGCGATATACTACGGAATATCGTCGATAATGGGACACGTTGACCTTTCGGATTCATATTATGACGGCAAAGAATACGATTTCAGCGGTGTATACGCGTTTGACGGCGTTTTCTTCCGTAATTCGCAGACGCTCGACGATATTGCGAAATACAAATATCTGCTTTTCGGCAGACTTGAAGACGACGGTGTGATAGTCGGGCGCGACGGCTTTCTGTTCGGCGCATGTGACGATGAATACGGCTACGATTATGTTCGTGATTACATAGGCGAATTTGCCGACGTAGACACGACAGACGCGCTTTATGATGCCATAAAACAGCGCGAGGCTGCATTCGCGGCGGTGGGCAGCAGGTATGTTCTTGTCGTAATACCGAATTCGCAGACAGTGTACAGCGACAAATTGCCGGGGTACTTCGGAAATGTAAGCGATAAAACAAGGCTTGCGCGCCTTTCTTCGCGCATGCAGGCGGCGGACGAATCCTGTTTCCTTAATCTGACCGACGCCATGCGCGCCGCGCTCGGCACAGGTCAGCTTTACAACAATACCGAGAATTCACTGAACGCCCTCGGCGCGTATTATGCATATCGTGCCGTGTGCGAGGCGGTGCCGGAGCTTACCGACACGCGCGCCGGGGTGATACCTCTTGCCGATTTTGAAATGTACCGTCATATCACCGACGGACGGGCGCTGGCGCGTCAGGCGGGACTTGAAAAGCTGATACGCAACGTTACGATATCGCTTTCAAGCGATACCTTCAGAAGATATACGCAGTACGGGTACTTCGGCGATGTTGAGGTTACATGCGCGCGCAGTGAGTTCAGACTGCCTACCCATCCTGCGGTGCTTATCGAATTTGCCGACGGAGGGGAATGGGATAAAATACTTATGTATGAGTATTTTTCGAATACCTTCGGCAATGTAGGATATCGCATAGGGCAGAAATATTCGCATTCGGATGTCACGCAGTTCTGTCCGGACGTTGTGATACAGTTTCTGCACGAGAACGAACTTTCCGCTCTTATCGACGGCGATACCGTGTCATCCTACCCCACGCAAGCTGGGAACGAAAAAAACAGTTGAAATAATCAAGACCGGGGGATTGATTTTTCCCCCGGTTTATGTTATAATAAGGTATAACGTTGCGGTCGCAACGATTTTTAGTGCGATCGGACAGAAAAAACAGTCATGAAAGGCAGGAAACTGCAATGCCGTCGCTTATGCGATATATAAATGTCATCAGCCGGTGCGGAGCGGCGTGGCGCGGAGATAAGCTCGCCGGGACGGATATAGGCGCGTCTCATACGAGCTATATACTTACCGTTTGCCGCCACCCGGGGATATCACAGGACAAGCTCGCCAAGCATATTTACATCAACAAGAGCAATGTAACGCGCAATCTTGCGTATCTTGAATCGTGCGGATATGTTGAGCGCCGCCAGAGCGAGGCGGACAGGCGCATAATAGAGGTATACCCGACCGAAAAAGCGCTTGAGATCCTGCCCACGGTGCAAAAGGCTGTGCGCGAATGGAATGGGTACCTTACCGAGGACTTCACCGAGGAGGAGATGGAGATGTTCATGTCCATGCTCGCGCGTATCGCATCGCGTGCGGCGGATTATGCCAAGATCTCGTTTGAATCGGAGGACGAGAGCCAATGAGGACCATACTGCGCTACCTTAAACCGCATCGCAGCTTTATGTGTGTGTCGCTTACTGTAAAGGTGATGGGTACACTTGTGGAGCTTGCACTGCCGTATATCCTCAGCCACATAATACAGAACGTGATAAAGCCCATGGGCGCCGAGGCATCGCCCGATCTTGCCGCGGGCAGCCGCCGCATAATCATGTGGGCTGTGATAATGATAGTGTGTGCATTTCTCGGCGTGCTCGGCAACGTTATTGCGAACCGCATGGCGGCAAAAACCGCTATGGAGGTCGCACGTGCGGTAAGGCACGATCTTTTTGAACGCACCATGACGCTCTCTCCGGCGCAGACCGATACATTTACGGTCGAAAGCCTTGAAAGCCGGCTGACCGGAGATACCTACAATATACATAACTTTATAAATTCGATGCAGCGTATGGGCGTGCGCGCGCCGATACTCCTGATAGGCGGATTGGCTATAGCCGCAACGCTGGACCCCGTGCTGACGCTTGTTATGGTCGCCGTCCTGCCGTTTATTTTTATTGCCGTTTACGGTATCACAAGCCGCGGACTGCCGCTCTACACAAAGGTGCGGACCGCTGTGGATTCAATGACGCGTGTTGTGCGCGAGGATGCGCAAGGCGTCAGAGTCATAAAGGCGCTTTCAAAAACCGATTACGAGTGCCGCCGCTTTGACGGCGTAAACACATCGCTCGCCGCTATCGAAGGTCGCACCAACGCTGCTATGTCGATAGCAAACCCGCTCATGAATCTGTTTATGAATCTCGGTATCACCGCGGTCGTTGTTGTGGGCGCGGTGCGTGTTAACGGCGGCTCGTCCGAGCCGGGCAAGATAATTGCGTTCATTCAGTATTTCACACTGATTTCAATGGCAATGATGTCGGTGTCGCGTATTTTCCTTATCATCTCCAAGGCAAGCGCCTCGGCGAACCGCATTGAAGAGGTGCTTCTTACGCCTCCCGATCTCGCGGTCGCCCCCGAGGAGGAATATATGCGTCATCCCAACGAGACCGGCATCACATTCGAAGGCGTGGATTTTGCCTATAACGGCAAGGGCAGGGTGCTGCATGACATTAGTTTTTCGCTTCCGAAGGGCGGTACGCTCGGCATTATCGGCGCGACCGGAAGCGGCAAGACAACACTCCTGGCGCTTTTAATGCGCTTTTACGACGTGAGCCGGGGCGCTGTGCGTATAGGCGGGAGAGACGTAAGAGCTATTTCCGAAGATGAACTGCACTCAATGTTCGGCGTTGCAATGCAGAATGATTTCATATTTGCCGGTACTATCGAGGAAAACATCGATTTCGGACGCGGACTGTCGCACGAAGACATCGTACGCGCCGCAAGGATCGCTCAGGCTGACGAGTTCATCACCGGTATGCCCGAGGGCTACGGTCGT
>CAUABN010000103.1:0-5370 GCA_958427275.1 uncultured Anaerotruncus sp. | reverse complement strand
TGTGGGGCTATGCATTTACATCCGACAGATACGACGGTAGTCCGCTTGCCGGCTTAGGCAGCCTTGCCCGCCCGGGGAGAACCTCCGTGCTTTGCGCGCATGCAGATATCGTTTTGCCGCTTTCGAAATATGCGCCCATCGCGCCGCGCGAGCTTGCCGACAGCGGGCTGGCATACGCCGCGCTCGGACATATCCACAACACGCCGGCTCCCGCTGTTTTCGGCTTTACGACAGCGGCTTACTGCGGCTTCCCGGAGGGACGCGGTTTTGACGAGCAGGGCTTCGGCTCTGTCCTTATCGTAACGCTTGACGACGGGCGCGTGACCGATATGCGCCGCGTGCGTGTCGGTATGCACCGTTATCTTACCGTCCGCGCCGATGCCTCCGGCGCCCGCAATGACAGCGAAGCGGCAGAAGCCGTAAGGCGCGCCGCAGCGGTCGGGGAGCCTGCCGCCACATCGCTCCGCGTCACGCTCTGCGGGGATGTGGATGCCGGGTACATACCCGATACCGCGGCGATACTCTCCGCGGCGGGCGGATGCGGGCTGTATTCTCTTTCGGTTTATGACGATACCATGCCGCTTGCGGGCTGTGCGGCGCTTGCCGATGATATGACGGTGCGCGGCGAGCTTTACCGCACGCTGCTCCCGATGATGCGCAACGGCAGCGATGACGAACGCCGTACTGCCGCCGATGCTCTGCGCATAGGTCTGCGCGCGCTTGACGGCAGGTCTTTCCTTGACGGGGGAGGTTTGAATTGATAATAAAGAACATAACGGTCCGTGAGTTCGGACCGCTTGAGAACTTCAGCTGTGATCTTGCGCCGGGAATGAACGTTATTGAAGGCGCAAACGAATCCGGCAAAAGCTCGCTTATCGGGTTTGTACGTTTTATTCTTTACGGCTTGCCGTCAAGACGCGGTGAGGACAGCGCCGCCGACCGTGACCGCGCACTTAGCTGGAAAAGCACCGCCGCCGACGGCAGTATGACCGTGCAGTGCGGGGAAGGTGAATTCCGCATCGAGCGCCGTGCCACGCTCGGCTCCCGTGAAAACTGTATCGACAGGGTAAAAATGATCGATCTTGCCACCGGTACCGAGGTGCATAAGGGCGAGGTGCCCGGCAAGGTGCTGCTCGGCGTGCCTCAGTCGGTGTTTGACAGCACCGCTTGCGTGAGGCAGCTCGATGTCGGGGCGCTGGACGGCGCCGGTATCGGCGAGGCTATCGAAAATATGCTTTTTTCGGCGGATGCCACCGTCAGTGTAAAAAACGCGCTCACCAAGCTGGGCGCGGCGCGCCGTTCGCTCAAAAATCAGCGCGGCGAGGGTAAGCTGACAGCTCTTGAACGCCGCCGTGACGAGCTGTCATCAAGGCTGGCGCGCGCCGAGGCGGCAACGCGGAATATCCGAGAGGCGGAGGCTCAGGCGGAAAAATGCCGTGCGCTCAGCACCGAGATACGCCGCTCGCTCAACGCCAACGAGGACAGACTGGCGGCATACGGGGGACTTCAGACCCTGCGCCGCTTTGATATGCTCCATGCGGGCGAACGCCGGATAGCAGAGCTTGAGGCGGCGCGCGCCTCGCTTGAGGCGTCCTGCGGCTTTGGCGGATATCTGCCCGACCGCAGTTACGCGCCGGCATTGACCGCCGCCGCCGAGCGTGTTGAAGCTGCCGCCGCCGACCGTGCGGAGACAGTGGATTCAGCCGGGCGGCTGAGCCGCGGCAGGCTCATGGATACGGCTCTTGCCGATGCGGGCGATGCCGCCGCCGTGCGCTACGGAGCGGATTGGGACGAGGTGCTGCCCGACAGATATGCCGCTCTTTGCAGCGGTGCCCGGCGGCTTGCCGCCGCGGGAGCGATACTCCTGACGCTCGGGATCATTTCTGCGGGCGCGGGAGCCGCGTTGCTTGCGATTGCCGCCGCGTGGCGCATGGCGGCGTTTGTCGCCATAGGCGCGGGGACAGTCGCCGCGGTGTGCGGTGCGATACTGCTCGCTCTGCGCGCGGGCAAAAAGCGCCGTGCGTTTGAGGTGGCTGGCTGTGTATTCCGCGGTATCGAAGAAGGCAGAGGGGCAAAGCTGCCCGCGCAGGATGCCTTTGAGGAACGCGTGCTTGCAGTGTCGGTCGCGGCGCGCGAGCGCGCCGAGCTGCACGCACTGCTGGCTCAGCTTGACGCAACGCTTGCCAAAAAGGACGCGATCCTTGAGGCGGCTCTTGACGAAGCAAAAAGACTGCTTGCTGTCGGCGGCGTGACTGCCGACGGTGATGCGGAGACTGTCGCTGTCGCGCTTCGCAATCAGGCGGCGAGGGCAGACGACTTCTGCCGCGAGAGCGAAACGCTCGAACGCGATATAGCAAAATACCGCGCATCGGTATCCGAGACCGCCGCGGCTCTTACCGATGAGGACGAGACCGCGCTCCGCGCCCGTATCTCTCCCGTTGCGGGAGCGCTTGCAACGCAGAATCTCAGCGATATAAAAAAGGCGCGCGATTTTGACCGCGCGCGGCTCGACAGCACCGAGGAGCGCCGTCTGGAGCTTGAAAAAAAGCTTGCGGCGCTTGAGGCGACCGCGGAGGACCCGGCGCGGCTGTATTCCGAGTGGGAAGCAGCTGCTGCCGATGCCGAGGCGTGCAGGCGTAAATTTGACGCCGTGACGCTTGCCGCAGCGTCGATAGAGGGCGCCGGGTCATCCCTGCGCCTCGGCGTGACGCCGCGTCTGCGCCGTGATGCGGGAGCGATAATGTCCTCGCTGACCGACGGCAGGTACAGCGACTTCGGTGTGGGGACAGATATGTCGGTAACGGTGGGAACGCCATCCGGAACGCGCCCGGTGTCCGCTCTCAGCGTCGGCACGCGCGACGCGGCTTATTTCTCGCTGCGTTCGGCGCTTGTCGGATTGCTCTTTCCGGATTCCGCGCCGCCGCTCATGCTTGACGAATCGCTTGCCATGATGGATGACGACCGCGCACGCCGTCTGCTTGCGGCGCTTTGCCGCCGCACTGCCGATGAGGGCGGACAGTGCATCGTTCTCTCCTGCCACGGACGCGAACGCGCACTGCTCGACGGCATGGGGGAAAAGTACAACGCTGTTGAGATATAAAGGGCTTACCCCAAAAAGTGGCTGTTAAAAACATCGAGTTTTTAACAGCCACTTTTTTATATTCAGTTGATATCAAAATCCACAACGAGCGGGCAATGGTCGGCGGCAAGCAGTGCGTATTTCAGCGTTATAACGTTGAACAGCTTGGGTGTGACCTTCTCGCCGTTATATAGCACGGCATGGTCGATCGCTGCCGAATATCCACCGTTCGGTGTTGCGTATTCGAAATAAAGATCTGCGTCGGAGTTCCATGTCGGGTATGCATGCGTGGTCTTCAGATCCTCTTTTACAGGGGAGACGGTCCAGAGATCCTGCATTCCCGAGGCAAGCATATTGAGGAACGGCTCCGAATCGGCGCGACAGTTAAGATCGCCGCCGGAGATTATCGGGCAGTTGTACTTTTCCGCTATCGTGCGGTTGAGTTCGACCAGCTGTGCGGCGTTCCTTACGCGGTCGGCGTTGGCGTCCGCCTTGTAGTTGTAGTGCGTGGAGCATACCGCAAAGCGTTTGCCGCTCTCGATCTCCTCAAACACCGCCCATGTGATCGACTTGGATTTGTCGTTGCTTGCGGTGTCGGTGAAAAGCACGTAGCCCTTGTCCACAACGCGGAATTTTGCGCGGTTGTAGAGGAGAGGCGTGTAGTTGACTCTGTTTGAGTTGTTTACCGTAACGGCGACCTCGGAATATCCCGCCGCATCAAGCGTTTTGATTATGCTTTCCGCGCCGCGGCTGTTGGGCGAGCATTCCTGAAGACCGAAAACATCGGGAGCAAGAGAGATAAGTATCTCGGCGGCGAGCTGATTGCGCTCGCGCGTGGGGTATTTGGAGGTATCGCAGTTGCCGAGGATGTTGTAGAACATCACGCGGTAGCTGCCGCCGCGGGTGGAAAGAAGCTCCGCGTCCTTTTCGGTCGTTCCGCTTCCCGACTTGGCGACCGACGCGTCGATATTTATCTCGGCGCCCTTGATGACCTCGTTGTCAAAATAATCGCACACGGTCTCGTAGCCGAGCATTCCGTCGGCGCTTATGTAAAGGTTGCCGCCCTCCAGCTTTACGCTGTATGAGCCGGCCGTCGCGCCGCTGAGGTCCTCGCCGCCGTGAGCGGTCTTGCCCACGATTATCTCATTGGCTGTCACGACCGAGCTGTCGCCGACTATCGGCAGGAGGTAACCGGCACGGTAGGCGATGAGATAGCGTATCACGAGTGCTGTGCGGCGTGCCGAGTAGGGACCGGCTTCGGGATAAACTATGCGGTAGTCGGTTATCGGCGTGCCGTTGATATTGAAGCTCTTTACCACGTAATCGGCATTCTGGATGTAGGTGTGCGAGTTTTCCGCACTCATTACCACTTTGGGATTTGTGGGGTTTTCAACGATCTGAGTAAGTATCACCATGTCAATAAAGTATGTGGCGGCTTTCTTTATCATAGTTTCCTCGCGCGCGCCTATTATGATTTTTTTGCCCGCAACGGTAGCGGTGTAGTCTTTGTAGCGGAGGTCGGCGGTCTTCTCCGACGATTCCGGACGGTCGGTCATGCCGACGAGTATTTCGTACGAATCTGCGTACTCGGCAAGCGGACGCTCCACGTCGGATACTGCCGTAAATGTAATGGGTGAGAAGCGGCTCAGCTCGCGCGCTATCTGCTCGGCATACTTCTGAGCCTCTGACGAGCCGGAGGCGTACACCACGCTGAATTCGCTTTTGCCGTCGGCAAATATCGTAAGCTCATCCGATACAGGCCCGGCTGTCGTATCCGGAGCCGCTGTCGTCGTGTCGCCGGTCGTGTCGTCCGGCTTTTCCTTGCCGCAGGCGGCAAGCAGGAGGACCGAGGCAAGCATTACGACTGCAAGCAAGAGGGAGATATATTTTGTTTTCTTCATGTCCTGTTCTCCTTATTTATTGGGATATGTCGAAATCAACAAGCACAGGGCAGTGGTCGGCGGAGATAAGGGTGTATTCAAGCGTCATTATCTTGAAAATATTTACGGTCACGTTATCGCCGTTATAAAGAAGAGCGTGGTCTATCGCGTTGTCGTAGGTGCTGGTGGGCATGAAAAGCTTGAGGTAAAGACCGACGGTCGTGTCATATTCGGGATATGTATGCCACGAACTGAGATTATCGGCTTCCTTGGCGAGCTTCTGCATATCCTTCATGCCGCCCTTCAGCATGTTCTGATAGGGAACGGTTGCTACCTTGCAGTTAAGGTCTCCGCCGGAGATTATCGGGCAGTTGTATTTTTCTTTTATCTGTACATTCAGCGTAAGTATCT
>CAUABN010000102.1:0-5420 GCA_958427275.1 uncultured Anaerotruncus sp. | reverse complement strand
CTCTATCAATTCCTTCGGCAATGCCGCAATAGTTGCCGGCAACGGCGCGGGAGCAAATGTGGACGGTCTTATTTATATTGCGCAGAACTCATTTTATCACGCCGCGCTTACGTTTACCGGTCAGAACCTCGGCGGACATAAGCTCGGGCGCATACGCAAGTCCTGCCGCGACTGCATGATACTTGTCACCCTTGTCGGATTTGCGATAGGAGGCTGCTGTTATGCCTTCGGTCCGGAGCTGCTTTCGATATTTGCGCGCGACGACGCCGATGTTATAAAATACGGAATGATCCGCCTGCTCTACATGGGCGTGCCGTACTTCCTTTGCGGTACGATGGAGGTCATGTCCGGCACATTGCGCGGACTGGGCGCGTCAATGACGTCAATGATAGTGTCTCTTATCGGCGCGTGTGTTTTCCGTGTGGTATGGATAGCTACCGTGTTCAGGCTCGTCGGCACGCTTGAGTCGATCTATATCTCCTTCCCGATATCATGGTTCCTTACGACCCTGGCGGCGTATATCTGCTACCGCGTGATATTCGGTCGCATCGAGCGACGCGTGGAAGCCGAGGACGGCGCGGCGGTCGGGGCGGAGCTTGAAGCGCCCACGGACGTCTGAGTGCGATCATTATGCGGCGTCAAAGGTTTTTTTCGCTCCCCGGCGAGCGGACGGTCAAACTGCGCTATGCCCGTGAGGATGTTTCGCCCGAAACTTACTACGACCACATGCACGATCATCCGTTTTATGAAATATGCATCCCGCTTTCCGGCTCTATGATACATATTGCCGGCGGCAGGACATACCATCTCTCACTCGGCGACATTTATTTCTGCCGCCCCGGCGAGCTTCATTATGCGCTTGCAGCCGAGCCGTCGGTATATGAGAGATTCGCATTCTGGATCCCCGCCGATGCATATTCGTGGACGTGCGGCGGAGGTGACGATGCGCTCGGCTTCCTCGCGGATGCACGCCTTGACGGAAAAAATGTCGTGCGCGTGGCTCCGGCGTGTCTTACCGAGCTTGGGCACAGGCTCGATGCCGTGCGGGACGCCATAATGTCTGACGGCGACGGCGCGCCGCTCGCGGCATTCTGCCGGCTTACCGAGCTTCTCATATTCGTGCGCAGCGCAGCGGCGCCGCCGGACGGCGAGAGCGACGGCATAGGCTCAGAGCATTCACCGGATATCATACACAAGGTGATACGCTATGTGCGCGACAACTACCGCACGATAGACGGGATATCTGAGATCGCCGACCATTTTTATATAAACAAGGACTACCTCACGCGCGTGTTCAGAAGGTTTACCGGCTTTACCGTGCACGATTACATAAGAAGCGTGAGGATAAGCAAAAGCCGGATGATGCTCGGCGGCGGCGCCGGAGTGACTGAGACTGCATTTGCCTGCGGTTTCAACAGCACGTCATATTTTATCCGTGTTTTCACGCGCGCCGTAGGCGTGACTCCCGCCGAGTTCCGCCGCGCGGGCAGAAAGGACACGATAAACGAATAACCATTGTCTTTAATAGTGGTATCATAATAAAAAAACGACCTCAAAGGTCGTTTTTTTATTATTTTTGGTAGTTATATTTATATTATTGAGCATTTGAATGATATATAATGTTTGTAAAGTACAATTCGATTGAAAAGGAACAAAAATGTCTTATATTGATTATGAAAAAAAGGTCCCTCTTTACGGGGAATACGATATATGCGTTATCGGCGGAGGTCCGGCAGGCTCCGCGGCGGCGATAGAGGCGGCAAGATGCGGCAGGCGGGTACTCTTGTGTGAGGCTACCGGAATGCTCGGCGGCATGGCATCCGCGGCGCTTGTCGGTCCCTTCATGACCTCATACGACCGCGATGGCAAAGAATGCGTGGTCGGCGGGCTGTTCGGCGAGATAGTCGGACGCATGGCGGAGATAGGTGGTGCGATAACTCCCGACCGCACTGACGCGCCGAGCGTTTACACCTCGTTCCTCAAAAAATATCACCGCCACGTTACGCCGTTCAACTCATTCGCGCTTCAGCTCACGCTTGACCGCATGACGGCGGAGGCTGGCGTGCATGTGCTGCTTTACACCCGGTTCGCCGACAGCATTACCGACGGAGAGCATATTTCCGCCGTCATTCTCGATGCACCGCAGGGGCTTATCGCGGTAAAGGCGGATGTATTTATCGATGCAACGGGCAATGCCGTTGTTGCCGCCGCCTCGGGCGTTCCCGTGTGGTTCGGCGGTGAGGACGGAAGCAACCCGCAGCCCGGTACCCTCTTTTTTGAGGTGGACGGCGCTGACGACGCGGCTTTCGCGGAATATGCCAGACGTCCCGAAATGCCGGTCAAGGCATACCGTATGCCGGAGGCAGGGTGCTATAAGGTCAATCACGAGCGCGTTTACGGCGTGAACGCCAATGATGCCGACAGCATGACCGCGGCGCATATGCGCGGCAGAGAGCAGGTGCTTGAATCATACGAAAAGCTGCGCCGCGCACCCGGCTTTGAGCACTGCCGTATCACGCAGGTCGCTCCCGTTTTCGGGATACGCGAGAGCCGCCACATAAAGGGCAGATATATGCTTACGGTGAGCGATATCGCCGCAGGCGTCGTTTTCCCGGATGCCATTGCATGCCTCGGATACGGCATGGATGTTCACAGCCGCGACGGAGTGGAGAAGGGAGGCTTTCACGGCGAGGTCGCGCCGGTGTATACCGTGCCGTACCGCAGTCTTTTGCCGCTCGGCTGTGACGACCTGATAGTTGCGGGGCGTTCGATATCCGCCGAATCGCAGGCGGCGGGCGCGGTGCGCATAATACCGTGCTGTATGGCAATGGGACAGGCGGCGGGCTGTGCCGCTTCAATGGCGGCGGCGTGCGGGATCGCACCGTCGGAAATCGACACCGATGCGCTCAGAGCGACGCTCGCCGCGCACGGAGCAATCCTGCCGGAGGAAAAGAAGGACCGATAAGAATAATAAAATCATAACGAAAGGAAAGACCACCATGAGTTCAACCAAACATAAGGCAATACGGATATGGGCAGTGATTTTTGCCGTGCTTATGCTCGTGCCGCTCCTCGCGGCGTGCAGCAATAACGGAAACGGCGATGAAAGCTCCGCCGCGGTCGGGTCCACGGCAACGACCGATACGCAGGAAACTCGCTTCGGCACGCTCCCCGAAAAGCTTGATCTCGGCAAAGCCACAGTCTCGATCCTTTACTGGAGCGATGTGATCAACCCCGAGTTTGAGGTTGAAGAGACCGACCGCATCACAAGCGCCATTCACGCCAAGGACAGCCGCGTTCGTGAAATGCTGAACGTGAACATCGAATGGACGGGCGAAGCGGGCGGTAAACCCAAGCTCGAAAACTTCAAAAAACGGGTGGAAGCAGGCATTACGACCAACGAGAGCGAGGTCGTTGCTGCGCACAGCATGGTAATGGGTGCGCTTGCGACCTCGGGGTATATGCAGGATCTTCTTTCAACGAAGTACCTTAATTTTGAAAATCCGTGGTGGCCCTCCGATCTTATCCGCTTTTCGACCATCGGCGGCAAGCTCTACTTTGCTTCGGGCGATATCTCCAACAACACGCTGCTTGGCATGGAGGGCATGTTTTTCAACAAGGATGTGGTCACATCCGACCTTTACAGCGCCGTAAACGAAGGAAAATGGACCTTTGAGCGTATGCTTTCGGAGACCTCCGGCGTATACCGCGACCTCAACGCCAACGGCAAGGATGCCGAGGATATGTACGGATATGTCACATATTCCGGCATGGTGAACCCGCTGTTTATCGGTATGGGCGTGCGCTTTACCGACAAATCCGAAGACGGAAGGGTGAAAATATCCGATACATATGTTTCCGAAAAAACACAGGGGCTGCTTGAGCGGGTGAACGCCAGTCTATTTACCGGAAGCGATTGGTTCTACGCCGGCAGCTTTGACGCATCGGCAAAGGTTTTTGTTGAGGGCAGAGCGGCATTTTATATGGCGTCGGTCAGACTTACCGTCAATCATCTTGCCGATTCCGGCGTGAAGTACGGCGTCCTGCCCGCTCCGAAGTATAATGAGGACCAGGAGGGCTATCACACGCTTATGGCGAACACCTACACCATGTACGGTATAACCAAAAATGTGTCGGATACCGACAATGCAAGCGCTGTTATCGAGGCGCTCGCACAGGAGGGCTACCGCATGGTGACGCCCGAGGTGTTTGAGGTGACGCTCAAGGCGAGATATTCGGATAAGCCTGCCGATGCCGTTATGTTTGACATTCTGCGCGGGAGCACCGTGTTTGAGATCGGACTTGTGCTCAGCGATCAGCTTGACGGCATACCCAGCAAGGCGCTCTTTACGCTTGTAAACAACAAGTCTGCGGACTGGATGTCTTACATGGCAAAGAAAAAAAGCACGCTTGAGAGCAGAATAAAAACGCTGAACGACGCATTGAGCGACTGACGATTTTTACGGAAATAAAATCAAGGGGGAATATTTCAGCAATGAAAAACAAAAGACTGTTATCTTTTCTTACCGTCGTGTGTATTCTTGCGGCGCTGTGCGCCGCGCTCATCCCTGCTGCCTCGGCAGAGGCGGCGGTGTGGAACGGCGTTTCGGGAACCTCGATAGTCGCAGGCTCGGGGACATCCGAGGACCCGTATCTTATACGCGATCCCGCCGAGCTTGACTTTATTGCCGCTTCCGCTGTCGGCGGCGAGAAGTTTGAGGGGAAATACTTCCGCCTTGAAACCGATGTTGACTGGGGCGGACGCGAATGGACTCCGATAGGGACCAAGGCTGCGCCGTTCGGCGGAGTATTTGACGGTAACGGCAAGACAGTGTACAACTTTACCTGCACCGACACGGTCCCCGGACTTTTCGGATACGCCACAGGCGCGGAAATTAAAAATCTCAAGGTGGATCATGCGGTGTTTACCACCGACACGCGATATGCCGGCGCTCTTGTCGGACTCCTCCGCGAAAGCAGACTGTCCTCATGCGCCGTTGGTGAAAACGTTGTCGTTACCACCGAAAGCATGATGTCGAGTACCGCCCAGATGGGCGGAGTGTGCGGACTTGTAAATAACAGCACCGTTACCGCATGCGTCAATTACGGCAGGGTCGAGGCGCTTAATGTTAACGGAACGTCGTTCGTCGGCGGTATTGCAGGCGTTGTGGGCAACGAAAGCACGCTTGTCAACTGCATGAATGTCGGTCCAGTTTCTTCTCCCAATAAGAATGTTACCGAAGGCTCCTGCGCGTATGTCGGCGGCATTGCCGGCGGTATCGGATCAAGCAGTAAGTCCGGCGTGCTTGAGGGCTGCGTCAATACGGGAGAGGTATCGTGTGTGGAGTATGCCGGCGGCGTCGTTTGCAGGATACATGTTGCCGGCAGTGCGCTCAATAACTGTTCAAATCTCGGCGCGG
>CAUABN010000101.1:0-5433 GCA_958427275.1 uncultured Anaerotruncus sp. | reverse complement strand
CTATAAAGAAGTAATTCGGAATAAAAAAGGGGTGTTAAAAAACTCAAAATGAGTTTTTTAACACCCCGACGACTTGTTCTCGGCGGCTGAACACCGCCGTTTTGCCCCCAACCAGACCCAAAAAACACGGATACTGCAGGTAAAACCGACCAAGCTCGCATCAAAAATGCCGGAACCCTGACCGGCATTTTTGAGGGCTGTTAAAAACATCGAGTTTTTAACAGCCCGTTTTTAATGAGTCTCTCTATATTCTTTATATTTGTAATAGACCTTCATGGCTCCGATATTCGGGGCGATGCGTGCCGTCTCTGGGTCTACGCCCACAGCCTTTATGCCGTATATCTTAAGCATTTCAATGAAAAGCTCGCGCAGCGGCGACGAGCCGCCGACATAGACCGGCTGTCCGGCGGGCAACGCCTTCATCAGTCTCATGTCCCCTTCAAGTATCGCGCCCATCATGAAGTTCGCCGCATCGTCACGGTCCTTTCCGACGCGCTGCATGACCCAGACCTTTGAAAGCGCTGGCGACAGTCCCCACTCGGACGCAAATTCTGCGCCCCATTTCAGCATATCCGGCTTTATGACCTGAATGACGGGCGACGGCACGGCGCGCCGCAGAAGCGTGTTTTCGGAAACGGCTGCCGTAAGCTCGCCGCACATGGATGAATATATCTTTTCGATCTTCCCTTCCTTGTTCACACTGATTATCTTATTGTAGGAACCGGGAAGCAGCAGCGTGAACGCGCCGCGTATCCCCATTTCCTCGGCAATACCGTAAAGCTCGCATTCCTCGCCGCTCATGACCTCGGTATACATAAGGTCTCCAACGCCCTTTACGCCGGGGATGAACAGTATCGGGATGTCCGATACATCCGGCATGGTCACCAGTTCGGAATGCGCCGCCGTATCATCGGGGGATACCGGCATCACAACGTGGTGTATATGGTATATCCCCACGTGCGACGAAAGAGTGCCTGAACATATAACGGCTTCGACATCCGCCCCGGCGAGCGAGTTGCGGTCGAGCATTTCTCTTATCGCGCGTCCGAGCGTCTCGCGCAATATCTCATCCGAACGTTCACGCACCGCGTCGCGCACTCCGGTTTTATATTTTATCTCGTCAAGCGGCTGCGCCGCGGCAAGCGCCCCGGCGATATCTTTTCCCTCTGCCCCGCGATACAGGCGCAGACGCATATTGGTCGTTCCGCAATCCACAAGTATAAGCATTTATCACACTTCCTTACTTTTTAATGCAAACTACTTTGTTTTTTCAACATTATACTACAAAAAAGCGCCTGTGTCTATACGGGCGCGGCTTTTTTTATTGACTTTTCGCGCGCATGCTGATATAATATCTTGTGTAAATAAGATCACACACATTACCGAGGTGACATACAATGCTCAAAGACGGAAAACTTTTAATAGGCAGAGGAGACGTTGACGCCTCAATACTGCCGGCAATGGCAAACAGACACGGTCTTATCGCGGGTGCGACCGGGACCGGCAAGACCATAACGCTGAAGGTCATGGCGGAGTCCTTCTCCGACCTCGGCGTCCCTGTGTTCCTCGCCGACGTCAAGGGCGACCTCGGCGGCTGCGTAAAGGCGGGGACAATGAACTCCGCTATCGAAAAGCGGCTCGGCGGGATGGGGATAGATCCGTCGGATTTCACGCTGAAAAGCTACCCCGTGCGCTTTTGGGATGTTTACGGCGAAGGCGGGCACCCGGTCAGGACCACGGTGAGCGAAATGGGTTCTTCCCTGCTTGCGCGTCTGCTGGGGCTTACCGACGTTCAGGCGGGCGTGCTTTCCATAGTATTCCGCGTGGCTGACGACAAGGGCTGGCTGCTCATTGACCTCAAGGATCTGCGCTCCATGGTCGCGTATGTCTCCAATCACGCCTCCGAACTTCTCAACCAATACGGAAACATATCGCGCCAGTCTGCCGGCGCCATTCAGCGCGCTCTCCTTCAGCTTGAGGATGCCGGCGGGACTTTGTTTTTCGGCGAGCCGGACATAAAGCTTGAGGACTGGATGCAGACGGACACCGACGGGCGCGGTTTTATAAATATCTTCCACTGCGCCAGGCTGTATCAGTCGCCGCTGCTCTACTCCACCTTTATGCTGTGGCTGCTGGCGGAGCTGTTTGAGGAACTGCCGGAAGCCGGAGATCTTGAAAAGCCGAAGCTCGTGTTCTTCTTTGACGAGGCGCACCTGCTTTTCAACGGTGCGCCGAAAGCACTGCGCGACAAGGTGGAACAGGTAGTAAAGCTGATACGCTCAAAGGGCGTTGGTATATACTTTATCACACAGCAGCCATCGGACATCCCCAATCCGATACTGGCTCAGCTCGGTAACCGTGTACAGCATGCCCTGCGCGCATACACTCCCGCCGAGCAGAAGGCTATACGCGCCGCGGCGCAGTCCTTCCGCGTAAACCCGAAATTTGACACCGAAGAGGTGCTGACGGAACTGGGGACCGGAGAGGCGCTGGTGAGCTTTCTTGACGAAAAGGGCAGACCGACAGTAGTTGAGCGCGCGACTATCCTCCCGCCGCAGTCGGCAATGGGCGCGATAGACGACGCACGCCGCAAAGCAGAGATCCATGCGGACGACATGTTCGGCAAATACGAGGTAGCCGTGGACAATGAATCCGCCTATGAAATAATAAACGCAGAAAAGAAGGACGCCGAGGAGCGCGCCGCCGAAGAAGCGCGTGAACAGGCAGAGGAAAAAGAGCGCGCCGCCGCCGAAAAAGAAAAGGAAAAGGCAGAGCGCGCAAAGGAGAAGGAAAAAGCCAAGAAAACATCGACACGAAAAAAATCCACTCTTTCCAAGGTCGCGGATTCGGCAATGAGCAGCGTCGGGCGCGAGCTTGGGCGCCAGATAGGGCGCGGACTTTTCGGTACGATTAAAAAACTGTTCTGACGCTCCGGAGTCGCCGCTTTTGCACGGCGGCTCCCCCCGTTTTTTATAAAAAAAGCGTATACACAACGCTTAAAAATAGAATTTAACAATTTCGTTTTACATTATACGACACAATGTGATATAATGTCAGAGTATAGTGCCGTAGTTTTTCCAATCCAAAGACATGACACATCCGAAAGGACGCATATCGAATGAAAGAAAAAAAATCCGGACAGGGCGCCATTTCCGACCTGAAAAACAAGCTGGCGGAAAAACAAGCCGACAGAAAAAAGAAAAACAGAAAAGTGAACTTTGCCGAAGCAAAGCGCTATTCGCCAGATCCGAAGGTCGGTCTTTCGGCAGCCGAAGTGGCAGAGCGCACCGAAAACGGATATGTGAACGCCGCGGTAGACAAGACCTCGAAGACCATGCCGCAGATAATCCTCTCGAACGTATTCACATACTTCAATATGATATTCTTTATCCTTGCCGCGATCCTGCTTGCGGAAGGCTCGTACAACAATCTTACCTTTCTCATTGTTGTATTCGTCAATACCATCATCGGGACAATACAGGAGATAAAGGCAAAGAAAACGCTTGAAAAGCTGTCGCTCATCTCCGCGCCGCTGACAAAGGTCATACGCGACGGCAAGGTGACAAGCATAAACAGCAGCGAACTGGTGCTTGACGATATCGTTATTTTCGAAGCGGGAAATCAGATATGTGCCGACGCGGTGCTGTGCGACGGCAGTCTTAACGTCAATGAATCGCTCGTCACCGGTGAATCCGACGAGATAAAGAAAAAAGCGGGAGACCCGCTTCTTTCGGGCAGCTTTGTTGTATCCGGGCGCTGTCGCGCAAGACTCGACAAAGTGGGACATGAATCCTTTGCCGCCAAGCTGACGCTCGACGCCAAGAAAATAAAGAAAAAGCAGCAGCCCGGCATGATGAAATCCCTTACGTTGCTGATAAAGGTGATCGGAATCATCATAATTCCCTTTTCGATACTCATGTTCCTGAATCAGCGCGATGTGCTCGGAATGACCACCAAGGAGAACATCGAAAGCACAGCCGCCTCGATAATAGGCATGATACCCGAAGGACTTTACCTCCTTACGAGCGTGGCTCTTGCGGTGAGCGTTATGCGGCTCGCAAAAAAGAAAACGCTCGTTCACGACATGAAGTGCATTGAAACGCTTGCTCGCGTTGACGTTATCTGCGTTGACAAAACCGGCACCGTAACCGAGCCGGAGATGCATGTAAAGCGCGTCGTTCCGCTTGAGAGTGAAACAGAGGCGGCGCGCCATGACTGCGAGCGGCGTATACGTGATTTTGTTCTCAATATGACCCCTGACAATGCGACGATGAAATCGCTTCAGGAACATTTTGACGACAAAAAGGATTTTCGCCGCGCCTCTCAGATAAAAAGCTTTTCATCCGAAACAAAATACAGCGCCGCGTCGTTCCACGACTGCACATATGTGATAGGCGCTCCGGAATTCATCCTGCGTGACGGATATAACGAGCTGCGCGACGTGATAGAAGCGCATTCCTCGGTCGGTGAGCGCGTGCTGCTGTTTGCCGAGTACAGATTTGTGCCGGGAACGGCAGAGGACATATTCTCCGGCGGCTCGCTTTGCGGTATAGTGATCCCCGAAGCGCTTGTAACGCTTGAAAACCGCGTACGTCCCGAAGCGCGCGCGACGTTTGAGTACTTTGCCAAGCAGGGTGTGGCAATAAAGGTCATTTCCGGCGACAACCCCGTAACGGTCTCAAAGGCGGCGCAGACAGCCGGGATCCCCGACTCCGACAAGTTTATTGACGCTTCACTGCTCGACACCAAGAGCAAAATTGAAAAAGGAATACTCGAATACAATGTCTTCGGCAGAGTCACGCCGGAGCAGAAGCGGCTGTTCGTTCTGGCACTGAAAAAGAACGGTCACACCGTTGCCATGACCGGCGACGGAGTGAACGACGTACTGGCGCTGAAGGATGCAGACTGCAGTATTGCCATGGCATCCGGCAGCGATGCCGCCGCCAATGTTTCCGATCTTGTTCTGCTTGATTCCAACTTTGCCTGCATGCCGTCTGTGGTCGCAGAGGGCAGGCGCGTTATCAACAACATCGAACGCTCGGCATCGCTCTTCCTCGTAAAGAATATTTTTTCGTTCATCCTTACCCTGCTCGCGCTCATAAGCGCCTCCATGTACCCCTTCAAGCCTGCTCAGCTCTCGCTGGTCTCGGCTCTGATGATAGGTGTCCCCTCCTTCTTCCTTGCGCTTGAGCCGAACACGGATATGGTAAAGGGAAAGTTTTTGCGGAATGTACTGTTCCGCGCGTTCCCTGCGGCGCTTACCGCGGTCATACTTGTGGCGTGGTCGCTTTTGTTCTCAAAGGCGTTCGGCATCTCCGATACGCTGACCTCCGCCGTAGCGTTTTACCTCTACTCGTTCGTCGCATATATGATGCTTTATAAGGTCTGCCGTCCGATGAACCTGCTGCACAAGCTGCTGTTCATCTCGATGGG
>CAUABN010000100.1:0-5506 GCA_958427275.1 uncultured Anaerotruncus sp. | reverse complement strand
TACTTTGCTCATTTCGGAACAATCCTTTCTTATTGGGTTTATGTTATTTTTTATAATATCTTACTTTACGATATCACCGCGCACGGCACCGAAGGCGGCTGCGGCGTTGCACTCGTCGGTGTCAATATGCATGGCAAGTGCGAATTTGGGGCTTACTCTTACAACTACATCGTCAAAAATGAGCGGGCGTGCGGTGTCGAGCTTTACCTTGACTATCTCCTTGTCGCTGACGCCGAGACGCTCGGCATCCTCGGGGGTCATATGTATGTGGCGCTTGGCAACGATACATCCCTCGGCAATCTCAAGTTCGCCGGCGGGACCTACCAGCTTTATGCCGGGCGTGCCGGCAATGTCACCGCTCTCACGGACGGGGGGAGCGATGCCCAGCGCACGTGCGTCGGTAAAGGAAAGCTCCACCTGGTTCTGCGGTCTTTCGGGACCCAGCACGCTGACGGCAAGGCTACCCTTGGGACCGACAAGCGTTATTTTTGCGTTTGAACATGCAAACTGTCCGGGCTGGCTGAGCATTTTTTTGACCTCGAGCACAGCGCCCTTGCCGTAAAGCGTTTCTACGGCTTCACGCGTCAGATGGATGTGGCGCGCGGAGGTTTCGACCATAAATGTTTTATCCATTTCTGCTCCTTATGCGGATCGTGTCCGCGATTATTCTGACATTCAAACTTATTATAGCACAAATTTCGCGTTTTGTAAATCGTTTTTTGTGATTTGGATATCATAAACCGCTTTTTTATGTCAATAATAATCGTGATGAGAAAGGATCGGGGAAAAGACACGATGATAAACGAAAAAAATGAGTCCCACGGCGCCGCCGGGGACTGCGACGGCGAGCGCCGCGGTGACGGCGAGGTGCTTGCGGGTAACTCCGAGGAGTCGATATACTGCATGTGTATTATCGGGCAGGTGGAGGGTCACTACATCCTCGGTGATAACCAGAAGACTACGCGCTACGAGCATGTGATACCCCAGCTTGCGCTGATAGAAGAGGATGAAAGGACCGACGGCGTTCTTATCATCCTCAATACGATGGGCGGCGATGTTGAGGCGGGACTGGCGATAGCAGAGATGATAGCATCGATGTCAAAGCCCACAGTCTCGCTCGTGCTCGGCGGCGGACATTCGATAGGCGTGCCGCTTGCGGTCGCGGCAAGGCGATCGTTCATTGTGCCGAGCGCCACTATGACACTTCACCCGGTGCGCATAAGCGGCACGGTGATAGGCGCGCCGCAGACCTACAACTATTTTCACGATATGCAGGAACGGATACTTGACTTCATCTGTGCGCATTCAAGGGCGGACCGCGACGCGCTTTACGAAATGATAATGCGCTCCGACCGCATGGCAAACGACATAGGCTCGGTGATAGACGGCAGGGAGGCGGTCAGGTGCGGACTTATCGATGAGGTGGGCGGTTTGAGTTCCGCCTTGCGCGCGATACGCGGCATGATAAACAAAAATGCAAGATAAAACCGCAAAATTGCATGACCGGCGGATCGCAATGGGGCTTTTTTGCCCTGCTACGGCAATGACGCAAAAAAACCGAAAAAATTTCATTTTACCCCTTGACAAGCGCCGTGCGTTGTGATACAATAACGCCAACAAAAAACCGATGAGGAAGACGAGTACCCCGTGAATAACGGCACAGAGAGTCGCGGACGGTGTAATCGCGATACGAACGCGCGGGCGAATGGACTTCCGAGGGCGGGCGCAAAAGCGGATATCCGCAAGTAGTTCCCGACGGGGTGCGCTCCCGTTATCCGCAGCGCTGTGCATTATCGTGCGCATACAGAGTGGGTCATTCCCGATTCGGGTGGTACCGCGGATATTATTTTTGTAATATTCGCCCCGGATGCCGTATAGCACTGCGGCGTCCGGGGCGTTTTTGTTTTGGAGGAAAAATAAAATGAAAAAAATCATCTCTCTGGTACTTGCACTTTTCGTGCTTGCCGCATCCCTTATGCTCGTGTCCTGCGGCGACGGCAAATCGATAGCGGACAAGGTAGCCGCCGGCGAAACGGTAAAGATAGGCGTGATACAGCTCATGCCTAACCCTTCGCTCGACAACTGCCGCAACGGAATACTTGAGGCGCTTGCCGGGTCCGGTATAAAATACGAGCTTAAGGTCGAGACAGGCTCGCCCAACTCGTATGAATCCGACTGCACCGCGTTTGCCGGCAACATGGTAGCCGACGGTTTTGACATGATAATCGCCATTGCCACTCCCGCGGCAAAATGCGCATTCACCTCGGCGGCGGATACGAATATCCCGGTCATCTTCTGCGCGGTCTCCGACCCGGTGACGGCAGGGCTTGTAAAGTCGATGGATAAGCCCGGCGAGAACTGCACGGGCACATCGGATGTGCTTGATTTCACACTGCACGTGAACATGATAAAGGCGTTCCAGCCCGATGTGAAGACCATAGGAGTCATATATACAACCTCCGAGGAGAACTCGCTCACACAGCTTAAAAATCTGCGCGCGGTCTGCGACGCAGCGGGCATAGCCGTTGAAACGGCATCGGTACAGGGCGCGTCGGATGTTCCCGCGGCGGCGTCGGCTGTTGCGGCAAAGAGCGACTGCATACTCAATTTTACCGATAACAACGTGGTACAAAACCTTTCCGCCGTCCTTTCCGCCGCCGAGAACGCAAAGATCCCGGTTTACGGCTCGGAGGAGGAGCAGGTCAAAAACGGATGCGCCGCATCAATGTCGATAGATTATGTCGCGCTCGGCAGACTGACAGGCGGACTTGCCGTAAAGGTGATGCGCGGCACGCCGGCAGCGGAGCTTGCGGTAGAGAAGCTCAGCGAGGCGCTTCCCGTTATCAACGAGGCGGCGCTCAGCGCGGTTGGCATCTCGGTTCCCGCTGAATACGCCGGCGCGACCCGCGTCGGATGAGCCGTACCACGCAATACTCAGACCAACAATAACGATAACGATAACGCTGAACGAGGTTTGAAATGATCTCTTTTCTTACATCCGGCGAGCTCTTCATAAGGCTGGGGCTTGTTTATTCGATACTTGCCATGGGCTATTATGTCAGCTACACTATATTGGATTTTCCCGATCTGACGGTCGAGGGGACCTTCCTCAGCGGCGCCGTCGTGTACGGCATAATGGTGTCGCACGGCGTCAGCGGCTGGCTCGGAATGGCTGCGGCATTCATCGTGGGCGGCGCGTTCGGCGCCCTCACCGGTGTGCTGAACGTAAAGCTTAAGATACGTCCTCTGCTTTGCGGGATATTGGTCTCCACGGCGCTTATTTCAATAAACCTGGTGGCTACCTCGGCGGGAGGAGCGGCGCTTGAAGGGAAATTCGACCTCGGCGGCGAGCTTTTCTCAACGCTCAACTTTGCGCGCAGTGAGGCGGCGATAAAAAATCAATTTCCGTTTTCCCTCATTCCCGCGCGCGCGGGAGCGTTCCAACCGCGTCTTGATGTGGTGTATCTCTTCTTTGCGGTGCTTTTCAAGGTCCTGCTCGATCTTTTCCTTTCAACACGGCGCGGGCTTTTGCTCCGCGCCGCGGGGAACAATCCCGCCTTTGTGCGCACGCTTTCGCGTGACCCCGGACAAAGCCGCATCTTAGGTCTTGCCATCGGCAATGCGTTCGCGGGTGCATCCGGCGCGCTTTATACGTCTGTGACGGGCAATGTGAACCAGAGCATGGGAGTCGGCATGGTCGTGATAGGTCTTGCATCGCTGATAATAGGACTCTCCCTTTTCCGCCGCGTCCGCTTTATGCGCAGCACGACAAAGGTGATACTCGGCGCGATGATCTATCAGGCGTGCCTCGTGGCGGCAACAAAAATAGGAATACCCTCCGCATACAACAAGCTCCTCATGGCGGTGCTGTTCACCGTGGCGCTTGTTCTCAGCGAGCGTAAAAAGGAGCGTGCGGCATGAGCGAAATGATCTGTCTTGACAACATAAAAAAGATATACAATCCCGGAGACGTGACCGAAATGTGCCTTTTTTCAGGCTTTTCGCTGTCTGTGGAAAAAGGTTCGTTCGTTTCGGTCGTCGGCTCAAACGGCAGCGGCAAGACCTCTCTGCTCAACATCATCTGCGGGTCCATACCTGTGGACTCCGGCAGGGTGATCGTGAACGGTGTTGACGTAACGTCGGTCCCGGAGCACGAGCGCTACTCGCGCATAGGGCGCGTGTGGCAGAATCCCGCCACGGGGACCTGCTCCGATCTTACCATTCTTGAAAATATGGCGCTTGCCGACTGCGGTCCCGAGCCGGGCACGGCTCCGCACGGACGTCACGGCGCCAAGTGCCGCCGCTTCGGACTTGGGCGCGGCGTTTCGCCGGCGCGCGTGGAATTTTACCGTGAGCAGCTCGCTACGCTCCATCTGGGGCTTGAGGATAAGCTGGGACAGCGCGCGGGCGCACTGTCGGGCGGTCAGCGGCAGGCAATGGCGCTCGTTATGTCAACGCTCACGCCGGTGGATATACTGATACTTGACGAGCACACGGCGGCGCTCGATCCCAAGACCGCCGAGCTTATAATGGAGCTTACCGACCGTGTGGTGCGCGAAAAGCGGCTTACGGCGGTCATGGTCACGCACAATCTGCGGTTTGCCGCCGATTACGGCGACCGCCTCCTTATGATGCATGCGGGTCACGCCGTGCTTGACGCCGCAGGCGAGGAGAAGAAAAAGAAAACGGTGAACGACCTGCTCGGACTGTTCACCGAAATAAGCATCGAATGCGGAAATTAAAATCAAATGGGCTGCCGCGCTAACGCGCGGCAGCCCATTTGACTTAGTCGTTGACCTTCTTCTTTACGAAGAAGCAGGCTGTGCCGGCTATTGCGGCAATGGCAAGGACAACGAGTATCAGGTATGCGTTGTCTCCGGTCACGGGAGAATCCGGCTCGGTCGTAGGAGGAGTTACGGGGTCGGTCTCAACGGGAGCGGGGGCCGGGTTCTTGTAGCTGCCGTCGGCTACCTTTTCGACCTTCGCTTTTTCGTTGATAACGGTGTTGGGAGCCTTGTCGGTGCCGATAAGCTGGTAGAAGACGTCGTCATTTACCGAAGCGTCGGCTGCCTTTATAGCCTGGTTGAGTTCGTAGCAGAGCTTACCGGAGGCAAGATCCTCGGCAGTGGCTGCGGTCGCGGCAGCCTCGAAAGCTACTGCGGCGTCGCCGTCGCCGTGCTTTACGCCTATCTTGCCGTCGCCGGCGAGATAGAAGTTGTGATGTACGTTTGCGCTGTCAAGCTCGGTGATGCTCTTGTTGTACCAGAGCTCGATATTGTTGCCGGTGCTGTTGTTTACGGTTATTTCACCGACGTTGATGCAGTACTGAATGAATATCGGATAGTTGGTATTGAGATAGGTCGCAAGTCCCGCGGCGCTGTTGTCGGCGCCCGTAGCGGTGACCTTACCTGCGTTCACGCAGTAAAGGAGGTATGTGGAGGACGAACCGCCCCATATGTATCCGGCAATACCGCCGGGACCGAAGAAGAGACCGGTGCTGCCGCAT
>CAUABN010000099.1:0-5515 GCA_958427275.1 uncultured Anaerotruncus sp. | reverse complement strand
TTTCTCCGTAATATAATGTAGAATAATTCCGTAAAATGCCCCGAAAAGCCTGCCGTGCGGCAGTTTTTTCGGTCATTTATGCTGATTTACACTTGGTTGAATATGTGCTATAATATTTGTACTTTCAAATATCACAGATGTGAGAGCAAAAAGATAATGAAGAAAAAAATCAGATCCGCCCGCGGTGCGGGACGCCCGTTTTATGACGGTATGCGCGACGGAATGCCTATCGGACTCGGATATTTTGCCGTTGCGTTTTCGCTTGGTATAGCGGCGCGCGCAGCGGGACTTGATACGCTTCAGGCAACGCTGGCAAGTCTGCTATGTAATGCCTCTGCGGGCGAATATGCGGGCTTTACCGTGATAGCCGCCAATTCCGCGTACATAGAGATGGTAGCCGTAACGCTTGTTGCAAATGCACGCTATATACTTATGAGCTGTGCCATGAGTCAGCGCTTTTCGCCTTCAACGCGCATTTATCACCGTATTGCAATGGGCTTTGATATAACCGACGAGCTTTTCGGCATAGCAATGGCGCGTCCCGGCTCACTCGAGCCTTCATACACATACGGCGCCATGCTCGTATCGGTGCCTATGTGGGCGGCGGGGACCGCACTCGGCGCGGCGGCAGGCAATATTCTGCCGGCAAGCATCGTCACGGCTCTCGGCGTGGCGCTTTACGGGATGTTCCTTGCGATAATCATCCCTCCTGCGCGGCGTGAGCGCGCGGTGGGTATCACGGTAGCCGTTTCATTTGCCGCGTCGTTCGCGGCGGCGCGGCTCCCCGGCGTTTCCGGCATATCCGAGGGAACGCGCACAGTCATACTGACGCTGGTTATTGCCGCCGCAGCCGCGCTGATCTTCCCGCGCGACGAAGAAAATGCGTAAGGAGGCGCCGCGATGAAGCACAATGTTTATATTTACATTCTGATAATGGCGGCGGTCACGTTTGCCGTGCGCGTTCTGCCGATGACGCTGATACGCCGCAGAATCGAAAACCGCTTTCTGCGTTCGTTCCTTTATTATGTGCCGTACGTAACGCTCGCGGTCATGACCTTTCCCGCGATAGTGGATGCCGCCGGCGATCCTCTTGCCGGTGTGCTTGCGCTTGCGGCGGGTGTTGTCGCGGCATGGCTCGGCGTCGGCTTGCTTCCGGTGGCTGTCATATGCTGCGGTGTCGTTTTTGCCGCGGAGATGATAACAAGGTTTATCGGGTGATCATTCCAGGGTGATATCAAAGGCGAAGCCTGCGCTTTCGCCGGGCATGAGATGATACATTCCCGGACGGCGGTCAAGCTCGTCAAATACCTTGTCATCGCCGTCATAAGAGGGAATGCCCTGCCACGGCTCAAGGCACAGGAAGGGCGCGTCGGTGCTGTAACGCGTCTGCCAGAAGCCGTACCAGTTGGCGTCGGGGCTTGTTACCGTTACGCTCCTTTTTGTTGACGTTGAGCCGAGAGTGGCAGACTTTACGCCGCAAAGCACGACCGCATCGTCGTCAAACAGCTTGTGAGTGAGGTGAAAGCGTCCCTCGCTGTCAAGCGGGAAGGGCGTGCGCTTGTCAAGAACAAAGCAGGTGTCCGAGAACATGAGTCTTTCGGGCGCCTTTTTGTCGTTTATGCGAACATAAAGACTGTCAAAATCGGCGGTGTTTCCGGCGTCGTCCGGCAGGACAAAGCCGGGATGGCCGCCGAAGGCGCACCAGAGCTCGTCCTTTGCGACAGCTTTTATTTTTATATGCAGAGTGTTGCCGTCAAGCGTCAGCGTCTGTGTGAAGCGGAAGCCGAAGGGGTATTGCGCAAGCGACTCGGGGGATTCCTCAAGCACCGTTTCCGCGCTGTCCGCGCCGGTCTTTGTTACCTTGTGGGGGAGACGCGGGGCAAATCCGTGGCATCTCATTTCGTATGTTTTGCCGCCGTAGGTGTACGCGCCGCCGCGCAGTCTGCCCACGATGGGGAACAGAAGCGGCGAACGTCCCGACCAGTATTCGGGCAGTCCCTGCCAGAAGTATTCAATGAATTTACCGTTTTCAAGCCTGCCGAGAGACTGTATCTCTCCGCCAAGCTCCGCTATTTCGGCACGCAGTATGCCGTTTTCTATAACCGTATTTGCCATGTTGAAAAAGCCTTTCCCGGATATATCCGATATATTTCTTTACGCATCATTTTACCATTCCGCGCGGTATAAATCAATACATAAAGGTAAAAAATATCGGTGTAAAGAAAAAGATCCGCATTTTCGCGGCAAAAAAGGCTGGTATTTTTATGAGCAGAAAAAAAGGCGGGGTCATAAAGACCCCCGGAGCGGCGATACTTGCCGCCGCAAGCGCCGTGGGTAAGCAGGAGCATGAGGGACCGCTCGGCTCATGCTTTGACTATTTCGATCCCACCGACCGCTTTGGCGTAAAGACATGGGAAAAAGCGGAGAGCGAGATGCAGCGCATAGCGTTTGAGGGAGCTATGGGGAAGCTCGGGGTCACGGAGTCCGATATCGACGCGTTGTTTGCAGGCGATCTTTTGAACCAGTGCGTCGGCTCGGCTTACGGATTGCTTGACTTTGACGTTCCGTATTTCGGATTGTACGGAGCATGCTCGACGGCAGCCGAGGGGCTGGCGCTTGCCGCCATGGCTGTCAGCGGCGGAATGCTCGGACGCGCCGCCGCGGTGACCTCATCTCACAATGCCGCCGCCGAGCGTCAGTACCGCTCGCCGCTTGAGTACGGCGGGCAGCGACCGCCTACGGCGCAGTGGACGGTGACGGGATCCGGCGCATTTATTGTGGGCGGCGTATCCGGCAGAGCCGCGGCGCTGATAGCTGATGTCATGCCCGGTGTTGTGGTCGAAAAGGGGATAAAGGATGCCGCCAACATGGGCGCCGCAATGGCGCCTGCGGCGGCGGATACGATATTGCGGTATCTTGATGCCACGGGGCGCCGTCCGGACAATTTTGATCTTATAGTGACCGGCGACCTCGGCTTTGAGGGGAATTCGATACTTGCCGATCTGCTCACAGTCTCAGGTGTCGATGTCAGCCGTCCGGGATTGCTGAACGATTGCGGAATGTTGATATTCGACCGTGAAAGGCAGGATGTGCATTCCGGCGGTTCGGGCTGCGGCTGCTCCGCCGTTGTGCTTGCGTCCCACCTGCTGCCGCGCATAAGCTCCGGAGAACTGCGCGAAGTGCTGTTTATCGGTACGGGCGCAATGATGAGTCCGTCAAGTACCAAGCAGGGCGAGGCGATACCTGCGGTAGCGCATCTTGTCCATCTTGTATCACCGTCGGGAGGTGCTGCGTGATGGAGTTGCTTCGCGGACTTTTGCGCGCCTTTGCCGTAGGCGGGGCATTCTGCGTGATAGCGCAAATCCTTATCGACAAAACAAAGCTCACCCCGGCGCGCATACTTGTTGCGTATGTAGTTGCCGGAGTGATACTCGGTATGGTCGGCGTGTATGCGCCGCTGGCTGAATTTGCAGGCGCGGGCGCCACAACGCCGCTTACGGGCTTTGGGTTCCTTATTTCAAAAGGAATAAAAAAAGCGGTTGGGGAAAAGGGATTGCTCGGAGTCCTCACCGGTGCGCTCACCGCAGCAGCGGGCGGGACCTCCGCGGCGCTCATCTTCGGCTTTATTGCCGCGTGCTTTACCGGCAGCAAGCCGAAATCGTAAAAACGGGGATGTTAAAAAGCTCGATCTGAGCCTTTTAACATCCCAAATTTTATTTATCTTCCTTTTTTCTGCTCACATATGCTCCTGCAAGCACGGCGGCGATAGCCGCGGGGAAGATGACCGCAAACGACGAGCCGCAGCCGCTCTTCTTTTCCGGAGCGGTGGTGTCGTCGGGGACGGCAGGGGCTGTGGTCTCTGGCGCGGTGGTGGTCAGCGTGGGATCGGTATCGTCGGGCGACGGCTGAATGTTTTTAAGCGTCATATATTGCTCGGCTATCCACTTTTCGAATATCGGTTCCACCAGATTCATTCCGTCGGAATTCAGGTGGCTCACATCGCTGGGACCTATGCAGTACTTGCGGCGGCATACCGGGTCAGACATATTTATGCCGGTGAAGCTTTCATCTGCGGCATACAGGCAGACGACGTTTTTGTCGTTCTTTTCGTTCTGATAGTACTCCGCAAGCGTCTTCATCGTGTCTGCGTATGCGTTGTTCGTTCCAAGATAACCGCTTTCCTGCTTGTGGCTCCACGGTGTCACGAGCACGATAAGGGCGTCGGGATTGTTCTTCCGTATCCTTGTAATGATCGTGTTTACTGCGCCGGTGAATTCACGTATGTTCGTGCTGTTATTCCTGCCGAACGGAACATTGTAGTGACGGTCGTTGCGTCCGCCCTCAATAAGATAGATATCACCGCCGTCGGGAAGCTCGGTGCATCTTGTAGCCATCGGCGGCGAGTTTTCGGAACGTCCCGAGCATTCGGCTACCGTATTGCCGCCAATGCCGTAGTTGTGGAAGTTCATTCCGTATTTTTTGCCCAGAAGGTTGACCCATGTAAGGTGCTGACCTATCGCCGAGCCGCCGAAATAGCTGTCGCCGATTGCATACATGGTAAGTCCCTCAAGCGCGCGGTAGTACTGCTCACATTCGCTGTACAGCCATTCCGCGGCTTCGGCGGTGCTGCCGAAGGATGAAAGCGCTTTTACATTGTACGTCGGGTCTGTTGCTATGTCACCGTCATCTGTGTAGAGCATTGCCTGGCACACGCGGAATTTCGAATATGTGTTGGCGTGGGCGGAAAGCTCCTTGCCGCCGACGAACAGAATATCCGAAACGCGAACGGGGAGGTTGCGCACTGCCTCGTCGAGTAGGCGCATTGCAGCGGCAAAGTCGCCGCTGAATGTGATCGCTATGACGCGACCGCTGGCTTTTTCGGCAAAATAGCTTGCGACCGCACCGTCTGCGGAAAGATCGAAGACAAGCGGATACTGCTTTCCGTCTTCGACGGTATAGGGCAGGTAATATCCGAACTCTGTCTTACTGCCTGCTGCATCGGTGTAGCTCCCCGATGAAAGTCCCGGCTTGAGTCCGTTCTTCACCTCAACGCTGAAATCGGAAGGTTCCACGATATATACGGGAGGATAAATGGGATCCTCGCCGGAGTATTTTGGCGAGCTGAGGAAGCAGAGACGGATGTTCTCATTGTCCTCGGTCGTTGTGTAGTAGTACGTGCGGTAGTACTCGTCAAGGTCGGCATTCGGGCACTCACAGGCGTTGAGATATGGCTTTTTCTGATCGAACGCCCATGATGAGCCGATCTTTTTCCAGTGCGAGACCGAAAGTGCGCTCGTTGATGCGTACATGCCGCCGTTGTAGTCGGTAAACGACTGATCGAAGAAATACACCGTCGTTCCCGCTTTCGGAATGGTTATGACGTCGGTGTAGCTGTATGTCGAGCCGGCTGATGCGGCTATCTGGAAGCGGCGCGTTGCATGGTACTGCGAGCCGATGTATCCGCGGTTCCATTTTACGTCAAGCATCTGTCCCACAAGCTCGGCGCCGGTAAGCG
>CAUABN010000098.1:0-5637 GCA_958427275.1 uncultured Anaerotruncus sp. | reverse complement strand
GCCCGGGGAGCGTGGATTGAAATATGTAGTCGCTTGCCGACAGTCCCGCCGTTTTGAGTCGCTCCCCGCACGGGGAGCGTGGATTGAAATCCAAAATATCCGCGCGGGATTGCAAACGCTATGCCCGTCGCTCCCCGCACGGGGAGCGTGGATTGAAATTATCACAACCGAATCTGTCAAAGGCGCGAAAGTGGCGTCGCTCCCCGCACGGGGAGCTCAGCAACCGCGAGCTTGAACGGGAAAACGCAGAGCTTCGGGAGGCAAATAACATATTAAATGACGCACTCGGTTTTTTCGGTTCAACTTGTTGAACATAAAGACACGGAAGAGGTAAAGACCAGCGAGCGACACGTATTTGTTCTGAACAACAAGGACAAATACCATGTCAGGCGGATAAACATGGCTCTTGAACAAAAAGGGATCCGCGTAAGCCTTCGTACTGTATACCGAACGATGTCGGAAATGGGGATTCTGCACCGAAGAAGGACTCGGCGCGGCACAACAAAGGCCACAATAGAGATTCAGGACCGCTAAAACCTCATAAAACGGGATTTCAAGGCCGAAAAGCCGCTTCGGAAACTGCTTTCCGACATTACCGAAATACAGTGCTGCGACGGCAAGCTTTACGTATCGGCAGTTCTCGATTGCTACAACGGCGAAATCCTTTCGGCAGCAATGGACAGCAATATGAAAAAGGAAAAAATCTACAGGATCCCGGCGTACAGACTGACACGGGATCAGGTGAGGAGCATTATTTTCAGATACATATTCGTGTACTACAACCGGATCCGCATATCCTCGTTCAACCCCGGAGGACTTTCGCCGGCTGCGTACCGCGAATGGGCGAGGGCGCCGACGGTAGCCTGACACCGCCGCACCGCACCTGAATTTTCTTCGTTCCGCTTCGCTCCACTCCGTAAATTCAGGTGCGGTTTTCATTCGGTTTCATTTTTAGGGGTTTTTCGACTGCACTTATATTGACAATTCCACTCATATTAAGACGTTTACTTTGCCCTCCCCATAACCGGACGCGGTACAGAATATGACCTCGCACAAAATCAGACAGTTTATTGATACGAATATTCATGATGCTACCTCCAATTATAAGTATCAGATACCGAATACAACTATCCGCACAAGAATTATACCATAAATTCAGCAATATATTTTTATTGTATTTTTCAAATTTTGAGTTATTTTTGCGTTAGAATATATCTATAACCACGGGAAGCCATCTATGCTAAATTCCTACCTGTTGATAAAGCTTTCCGAGGCGCTTGAAGTCCCGGTCAGCACCTTGCTTGGCGAAACAGTGACCGAGCCACGCGCCGATGACATAAAAAAGCTTTCGGTAAAGCCGGAGGTCATAAATCTGCAGCTTGCGCGCCGTAAGGCATCGATAAGGAAAGCGCTACACCTGGTATTTATAGCGATAGCTGTAGCAACGGTGGTGGGCTTTATCATACTTGCCTTGCTGAACAGCCCATACCTCGGGTGGGACAAAAGCGACCCGGAGACTGCCGTTTTCAGTGCGGCGTATCACGTATTCGAATATCTGTTTGTCCGCATTTCCCCGTTTATCCTTGCCGCAGCGATCGCAGGCGCCGTTCTCACGCGTATGAAGGCGTATGAAGGCAAGCGGAAAGCGCAATACGACCGAAATGTCATGTAAAAACGTGAGATAAAGCGCCTTGCGGCACTTGAACCAGATGTGATTTTCTGATATAATATATGGCGTATCGTAAACTGAAAGGACGATCATAGTAATGTCAAAAAGCAAAATAAGTCCCAAGACTCAAAAGCTGCTGCTCGGTCTTGTTCTTCTGGCTGTCGTAGCCGTTATCGTTTTCTTCTTCCCCGAGTTTTTGCCGGCGGGCGATGATGTATTTACGACTGTTCCGGCAGACAGCACCGCCGCATCACCAACAACGCCGGCGTCCACAACAAAAGCCGCGCCGCCGGATACCACCAAGTCACCGGAAACAACAAAAGCCGCCGAGGCAACAACGGCTCCCGAAACAGAGCGCAAGCTCGACCGCAACGGCTCGTACACCTCACGTGACGATGTGGCGCTTTACATACACCAGTACGGCAAGCTGCCCGGCAACTTTATTACAAAAGCCGAAGCGCAGAAACTCGGATGGTCCGGCGGAAGCCTTGAAAAATATGCGCCCGGAAAGAGCATAGGCGGCAACCGTTTCGGCAACTACGAGGGCAAGCTGCCCAAAAAATCGGGACGCACCTACACCGAGTGCGATATCGACACCCGCGGCGCATCGGCACGCGGCGCCAAGCGCATTGTTTTTTCAAACGACGGACTTATATACTACACCAACGACCATTACAACACTTTTATATTGCTTTACGGCAATGAAAATTGAACAATGGAACGCACGATCGCACTAACCGGGGAAAGCAACATTTTTCCCCGGTCTTTTTGGGCCTTTTTACTTGACAAGGCGACAAAAAAGTGATATATTATGTCTTTGTTGATTTAATTCACCGAAAGGATCATACAGGATCTATCATGACAACTCTTTTAAGCATTGCAATAGCACTCATCGCCGGGCTTCTCATGTCCCGTGCCGCCAAGCCCCTTAAGCTGCCGGCAGTTACGGCATACCTCGTTGCCGGCATACTTATAGGTCCCTACTGCCTCGGCAGGCTCGGGATAGAAGGCATCGGTTTTACCTCCACCTCGGCGGTAACGGCTCTCGGACTCATAAGCGACGTAGCCCTCGGCTTTATCGCTTTTTCGATAGGCAATGAATTCCGCCTCAAGGAGCTTGAACACATCGGCAAGCAGGCGCTTGTCATAGGCGTGCTTCAGGGACTGACAGCCACCCTGTTCGTTGACCTGACGCTTATCGTCATGCACATATTCCTCAAAGACAAGTTGCCGATATCGACCTGCATCACGCTGGGCGCGATAGCGACCGCCACCGCCCCTGCCGCAACGCTGATGGTGGTGCGTCAGTACAAAGCCAAAGGAAAGCTCACCGATCTGCTTTTGCCGATAGTCGCGCTCGACGACGCTGTGGGACTTATCGTATTTGCGGTATCCTTCGGCATTGCCAAGGCAATGCATGTCGGCAGCTTTGATCTTGTCTCAATAATCGTGAACCCGCTCGTTGAGATAGTCATGTCGCTTCTGCTCGGCTTCGTGCTCGGCTGCCTTTTCTCGCTTTTTGAACGCTTCTTCCATTCAAAAAGCAAGCGTCTGTCGCTTGCCGTAACGGTGGTCATTCTTGCCGTTGCTCTTTCAAAGCTGGAATTCAGTATCGGCAAGGTGCATGTGGGATTCTCATGCATGCTCGTGTTCATGATGGTCTCCACAATCTTCTGCAATATATGCGACTTCTCGGAGGAGATAATGGAACGCGCCGACGCATGGACCGGGCCGCTTTTCATTCTCTTCTTCGTGCTCAGCGGTGCGGAGCTTGAGCTGAATGTCTTTACGGACCTCGCCGTTGTCGGGATCGGCGCGGCGTACATAATCTCGCGTTCTGCGGGCAAGATACTCGGAGCAACGTGGAGCAGCAAGCTTATGAAGTGCGACAAGCCTGTCGTAGACAACCTCGGAATAACGCTGCTGCCGCAGGCAGGCGTTGCGCTCGGAATGTCGGTCACTGTCGGTGTTCTCGGCGCCGAGGGTGCAATAATCCGCAATATCGTGCTGTTCGGCGTGCTGATATATGAGCTTGTAGGTCCTACGCTCACCAAGATGGCACTGACCCGTTCGGGCGACATAGTAAACGAGCCTACGGATGCAAGACGCACCAACACCGGAAAAAAAAGATAAAATAAGACAGTGGCTGTCGCGCCGGGCGCGACAGCCACTGTCTTATTTGACCGCAATAGCGGCAAAGTGTATTTTACCGCAAGTTTCGGTAACGGGAGAATCCCAGTCAAGCCCTTCGGGCAGGACGTCGCCTTCCTCAGCACCGGCAACAGCCACAACGTGCATGCCCGCATCGGCAAGCGCTTTTTTTATTTCTTCCTCCGTATAAAACCGCTCAGACCACTCATCCTCGGTTCGCGTATAAAGCCCGGAGCCGGGTTCGGTCTCGCTGAACACCGTAACGCCGAAGTCACATATTCCCGAGTCCGGATCGTAATCGTTCTGCCATGCGCAAAAGCTCTCGCGACCGTCCTCCGCGGTCTCCGGGAAAACGTATGCAAGCTCCCCGTATGAATTTTCGAAGCGCGCCCTTGCGTTCACATCAAAAATAAACACGCCGCCCGGCACAAGGTAGTTGTGGACAAGGCTGAAGCATTCCTCAAGATCTCCGTCTTCAATGAGGTGATTTATCGAATCGAGGCTGCACACAACAGCTCCCACGGTACCGTAAAGCTCAAATTCGCGCATATCCTGACACAACAGAAGAACACCCTTCCCCGCACATCTTTCCCGCGCTATCTCAAGCATTTCGGGAGATGCGTCTATCCCGGTCATGTCGAATCCACGGTCGGCAAGCTCGGCGGTGAGTCTCCCGGTGCCGCAGGCAAGATCAAGCACAAGCTCCGGCTCGGCGCGTCCGGGCGCGAACCGCTCAAAACCAGCCGTAATGAAATCAGCCCATGCGCCGTAGTCGATATCCGCGTTCACCGCGTCATATATCGGCGCGGCGCCAACATATCCACCGCTCATTCGTGCAATCCGATCATGGGGTAGATGCGGTATATATCGCCCGCCCCCATAACGACCAGCGTATCGCCCTCGCGTAGCTCTGCCCTGAGTATCTCGACGATATGCTCAAAACTTCCGCCGTAGACGGCATTTCCGCCGCACTTTACCGTTTCGGCGGCTAGCCGCTCGCCGCTCACACCCATGGTGTCGGTCTCACGCGCGGCATAGATATCGGCAACCACCGTGCGGTCCGCAGTCGCCAGCGCCGCCGCAAAGTCCTCAAAAAGCCTTGCTGTGCGGCTGTATGTGTGTGACTGGAAAACGCAAAACAGCCTTCCCGTGCCGACCTCGCGCATCGTGCGCAGTGTTGCACGCACCTCTGTGGGGTGATGCCCGTAGTCATCGTAAACCGCGGCGCCGCAGAAACTTCCCTTGTACTCCATGCGTCTGTGTGCGCCCGCAAAGCGGGATATTCCCTCTGCCGCACGTTCACCGTCAAGTCCGCATTCGCAGGCGGCGGCAAACGCCGCAAGCGCGTTGTACACGTTGTGCGCCCCGGGAACCGACAGCTTTATGTGTGCGGCAAACGCACCGCTGCGTACCACGTCAAATTCGGCGCGTCCCATATCAAACACAATGTTGGCGGCGGAATAGTCCGCTGACGGATCCTTGGTGGAAAACGTGATCTTTCTGCCTCCGAAGAACTTGGCGGCAAGCATCACATTCTCATCGTCCGCATTGATGATAGCCACTCCGTCCTGCCCCGTCAGTGTCATGTATGCCGAGAAGGAACGGCGGATCTGCGCCATGCTCGAAAAATAATCCACATGATCCATCTCGATATTCAGCACCACGGCTACCGTGGGATTGAAATCAAGGAATGAATCCATATATTCGCACGCCTCGAACACAAAATTATCATGACCGCCGATGCGGTATGCACCCCCCATAGCCGAATGTTCGGCGCCGGAAACGACCGTAGGGTCTCCGCCAGCCTCGACAAACGC